>CAYFYW010000067.1:0-15821 GCA_964347425.1 uncultured Nitrospirales bacterium | reverse complement strand
AAGAAGGCGTGCCAAGGGCCGTAAAAGATTGTCTGTATAATAGAAAAGAATCCTCAACCCCTGTGCCACTTAATTCCCATTTGGATTCTAATTGTCCTGAGCGAGAAATTCAGTGATTTAAGGAGAAGTAATTGAAGGCACTAGTAGTTTTAGCTCTTAAAAATTACAAGAAATATGTATCGCCGTTTCTACCCCACTCCTGCAGATTTCATCCGTCATGCTCAAGCTATTGTCTTGAGGCAGTGGATAGGTATGGTCTCTTCAGGGGCCTCTGGCTTTTTCTGAAACGTATAGTAAAATGTCAACCCTTTTATCCCGGTGGGTATGACCCCGTAGGATCCTTTGAAAAAGAGGATGCAAGTACAGTAAACATTATACAACGAATAAGATAATGGAAAAAAGAACCCTTTTAGCAATAGTTTTATCAATCCTTGTTCTTGTAGTTTTTTCTTATCTTTCACCACGAAGGCCTGTTCAGAAACAGGCAGAGCCTCAGCGGTTAGGAGAAGAACTCAAAACAGAGAAAGAAGAACATAAGCTACCGACGTATGCTGAAAGGCCCGTTGCTCCTGTAGAGATACCTGCCGGAGAAAGAGAAATACTTGTTGAGACGGACGTATATTCGGCGGTTTTAACAACAAGAGGCGGGGCAATAAGAAAGTGGGATTTGAAAGAGTATACTGATATAGACAAAAATCCCATTTCTCTTGTACCTCATGAAGTTGCCATATTGCCCTTATCTATTGTCCCGGAGGGAAAATCAACAGATTTCCCCGGTAAAATTAACTTTAGTGTTGATAAGGATAGTATAAAATTTGGCAACTATAGCAACAGCGATACCCTGACTTTTTTCTATACGGATTCTTCAGGCATTTCTATCAAGAAAACATTTACATTTTATAAGGATAGTTACAAGGTTGACCTCACTACAGAAGTAAAAGGAGTTGAGTCTTATAAGGTTGTACTCGGTTCAGAATTCGGTATTTCTGATAAAGAAGGGGCATGGGTACACATAGGCCCCGCCCTTTTGAAAGATACCGACAAGATTGATATTGATGAAGACAATCTTGAAGGGCTAGGTTTTTTGAAACGGTTTACCGGTACGAAAAGTAAGACTAAGGTTGAATATCAGGGTAATATTTTTTGGATTGCGCAGGAAGACAAATATTTTGCATCAGCGCTTGCATCGGTTACCAGAGATAATGATGTGGTTATATGGAGGTGGGAAAAGGACAGCGACGATAAAACCCATGGTGTTGAGATTGCCTATGAGGTAAGAGGAGAAAAAGGAGAATTTTTATTATATGCCGGGCCCAAAAGATACGAGATCCTGGAGACTTTTGGTATAGGGCTTGAACATATAATTGACTTCGGCTTTTTTTCCATAATTGCAAGACCGTTTTTCTGGCTTTTAAAATTTTTTTATAAGATTTTAGGCAATTATGGATGGGCGATAGTCTTACTTACCGTAGTAGTGAGGATACCATTCATTCCGCTCCTTTCCAAAGGCCAGAAGTCAATGAAAAGACTCCAGGCATTGCAACCACATATGGCTTCGATCAAAGAGAAATACAAAAAGGACCCGCAGAAGATGCAGAAAGAAATGATGGAACTGTATAAAAAACATAAGGTAAATCCTGTTGGAGGCTGCCTGCCGATGCTCATTCAGTTGCCTGTATTTCTTGCTCTGTATAAAATATTACTTATAGCAATTGAACTCAAAGGCGCACCATTTATCTGGTGGATAAAGGACCTTTCAGCAAAAGACCCGTATTATATTTTCCCTATATTAATGGGGCTTTCCATGGTGATTCAGCAAAAAATGACACCGTCAGGTATGGATCCAAGGCAGGCAAAGATTATGATGCTTATGCCGATATTTTTTACCTTTTTGTTTTTGAGTTTTCCCGCTGGGCTTGTTCTCTACTGGCTTGTAAGCAACGTTCTCGGTATCGTTCAACAGTATTTCGTAAATAAAAAAACCAAGGCCTAAATCTGGGCACTTATTTCATGATTTCCGAAGATACTATCGCCGCTATATCAACCTCCATCGGTTATAGCGGTATCGGTATTGTAAGGCTTAGCGGCAAGGACTCAATAAGAATAGCTGATAGGCTTTTTATCTCTCCTAAAAAAAAGTCTCTTGAACAAACACCATCCAACAGAATCATTTACGGCCATATTATAAATTCAAAAAAAGAAATTATAGATGAGGTGCTGGTTTCCTTAATGAGGGCGCCTCATACCTATACGAAGGAAGATATTGTGGAGATAAATTGTCACGGTGGTCCACTTCCACTCAGGAGAATTTTAGGGCTTGTTCTAAAATCCGGTGCAAGACTTGCTGAACCGGGAGAATTTACCCGGAGGGCGTTTCTAAACGGACGGATTGACCTTGCCCGGGCAGAGGCCGTACTTGATGTAATTAATTCTCTCACAGAACGGGGCCAGAAGGCCGCAGTTGAACAGCTTAGAGGAGGACTCTCAAAAAAGATAGAAGCGATACGGGAAAAACTGATCAAACTCACTGCATTTGTTGAGGCATACATTGATTTTCCAGAAGAAGATATACCCCATCCCTCTTCAAGGGATATGAAAAAGAGGGCTTTGGACTTAAAGCATTCCTTGAGAGAACTCATAGACAGTTCACACTATGGAATGATTCTCAGGGAAGGTCTTAAAACAGCAATCATTGGCAGGCCAAATGTCGGGAAATCGTCTTTGCTTAATGCCTTTCTTGAACGGGACAGGGCTATTGTGACAGAAATGCCGGGGACAACAAGAGATGTTATTGAAGAATACCTGGATATTCTGGGTATTCCAGTAAAAATTATGGATACCGCCGGAATAAGAGAAGTTAAAAACATAGCTGAAAAGGAGGGTGTAAAAAGAAGTCTCAGGGCTATGAAGGATGCGGATTTAGTGCTGATTATTCTGGACGGAAGCGAAAAACTGCACGATACTGACCGAGAACTTATCGCAAAAGCAAATCCAGAGAACACAATCTTAGTTATAAACAAAATAGATCTTCCGCAAAAAATAAGGCTAAAAAAGTCTGACCTGCCGGTAGGCAGGGTATCTGCTCTTAAAAGGACAGGGTTTGATGAATTAAAAAACTGGATAGTTGAAACAAGCCTAAATGGTAAGTCTTTATGCGGCACAGAGATAGTGACAAACATGAGACATGTAGACGCTCTGGAAAGGTCACTAAACTCGCTCAATTACTTTATAGAAGGAGTCAGTAAAAAAATTTCTCCGGAATTCCTGGCTGTTGAATTAAGGGATGCCCTGGACTCTATCGGAGAAATACTGGGCTATACCACACCAGAGGATATTCTCAATACAATTTTCAGTGACTTTTGTATTGGGAAGTAGATTAAAAATAGTTTATAATGCAAAAAAATGCATTGATTACACAGATTTCCAAATAATGATTTCTTAGATTACAGGAGCAAACTTATCGGAGTAATCTGAAGTTTAATCAGTGTAATCAAGTTAACACACTATGACGCGCCTTAATAAAGTCAGGCAGGTTCTTTTTTTCACTCTGCTGCTGAATATGGCTGTAGCTGTGGTCAAGATTGTCTATGGCTATAAAACAGACTCTTTAAGTATGCTCTCAGATGGTTTTCATTCCTTTTTTGACGGGACATCCAACATTATAGGGCTTGTTGGTATCTGGATAGCATCAAAACCTCCTGATGAATGTCATCCTTATGGACATAGAAAGTTTGAAACACTTTCGACTGTTGCGATAGCCGTACTTATATTTATAGCAGGGGTCCAAATATTAAAGAAGGCCTATTTTGGTTTAACGGTACCTCATGACATTGAGGTAACATTCTTAAGTTTTGTGATTATGGCAATAACACTATTGGTAAATGCGGGGGTGATGGCTTATGAAACGAGAAAGGGCAGGGAACTTAAAAGTGATTTTCTCCTTGCAGATGCAGTGCACACAAAAACTGACATATTTGTCTCGATATCCGTTGTTATAAGTCTTATTGCAGCAAAAATAGGGTATCCTGTGATTGACATAATTGCCGCATTTCTTATCGCTTTCTTAATTGCAAAGATGGGTTTTAACATACTCAAATCTGCCACAGACGTCTTGACGGATGCTGCGTGTATAGATCCAAATGAGATAAAGGACATAATAAGCCGGATTGAAGGCGTAAGGGGCTGTCATGAAATCAGGACGAGGGGTAAAGAAGGTGCCGTCAATATAGACCTTCACATTCTTGTTTCACCTGAAACGAAAACGCAGGAAGCACACAGGATAGCACATTCTGTGGAAGAAACTATTAAAAAGGGCATTCCCTCTATTATAGATGTGGTCATCCATATTGAGCCATATAAAAATGATGAAACATAAGGCGGTGAGTGAAACGGCTCTCATAAAATCAGGGAGGTTAAAGACTCTAGGTTTGGAGAGTATAGGAAATCTGATATACTTGACATTTTATAAAAACTTTAACTATGTCAGCCACTCTACGAGTCGTAGACTGATAAACACGGACTGAAGAAAGGATAAACTCGAAATAAGAAATCCGAAGCGCGAAACAATATCGATTGAGTAAAATCTAAATGTTCAAAACAGTTTTGAGTTTGGATCATTAAGATTTCGTATTTGTTTAGGGTTTCTATATTCGAAATTCGGATTTATCTATAGTCAGTCAGGCTATGTCACAATTGTCATCCTGAACTTGGTTCAGGATCTCTGTGACATATAACATCTTGAAAATACTATATTCTGAAATAAATTCAGATTGACATCATAGGCGTTTTTGGGATTATGATACAGCCTGAGTGACAGGTAGTGGTAAAACGACTATTAAAATTTATTGAAAGGAGTGTACTATGCCTTTTCCGATTCACAGGCCGCGGAGACTCAGGAATAATAGAGCAGTAAGAAAGATGGTTCAGGAGACACATCTTAACCCGGAAGATTTTATATACCCCATGTTTGTTACTTTTGGCAAAGGTGTGAGGAAAAAAATATCCTCGATGCCGGGATGTTATCAAATGTCAGTGGATGAGCTTATTACAGAAGCAAAGAAAGTCTATAAATTTGGGATACCTGCTATTTTACTTTTTGGTATACCAAAGCATAAAGATGAGCGCGCTTCAGGGGCATACAGTGCAAAAGGAGTTGTGCAAAAAGCTGTAAGGGCTATAAAAGATAAGGTCCCTGAACTTGTAGTCATTACGGATGTATGCCTTTGTGAATACACGAACCACGGCCACTGTGGCGTTGTGAAAAGCGGTAAGATATTGAATGACCCCACACTTGAGCTCCTTGCCAAGGAGGCGTTGTCCCACGCTAAGGCAGGCGCCGACATTGTTGCTCCTTCTGATATGATGGACGGTCGAGTCGCTGTTATAAGAGACATGCTCGATGCCCACGGCTTTGAAGATATACCCATAATGAGTTATTCGGTCAAATACGCCTCTGCATTTTTTTCCCCTTTTAGAGAGGCTGCAGAATCAGCACCTAAATTCGGAGACAGGCGGTCTCACCAGATGGACCCTTCAAATAGAAGGGAAGCGATTAAAGAAGTTGCCCTTGACATAGAGGAAGGTGCAGATATTGTAATGGTAAAGCCCGCTCTGTGCTATATGGATATAATCTCTGACATAAAAGACGCATTCGATGTCCCTGTCGCAGCCTATAATGTCAGCGGCGAGTATTCGATGGTCAAGGCTGCAGCAAGACTTGGCTGGATTGATGAACGAAAAATTGTTATGGAGATGCTGACTTCTATAAAAAGGGCCGGAGCAGATGTTATACTTACATATTTTGCAATGGATGCAATAAAGGAACTGACAAAAAAATAACTATTCAGCCACTCTACGAGTCGTAGACTGACAAACACAGACACAAGAAATATTAAATTGCAATGACCAAAACAAATAAAGCAAATAACTATGACAAAATTCCAATAACCAAATTACAATAATCAAATAATAACCAATGACTAAATATTCAAACGAAGAAAAGTGGCTACAGCATGTATGAACCGAAACGTTCCGAGTTTTGGTCATTGAGATTTGGAGCTTATTTGTCATTTGGAATTTATAAACATTTAGTCAGTGAAGGTTTGTGGCTAATAAAGTACAATGCAAGGGGATTAATATCAAAGTATGAAAATTTCTTTGCCTTCGGGGAAAAGCATAGCAGGTACTCCAGGGATGTCTATCCTGGAATCGCTGAAGAGAGAGGGCGTTTACCTTACATCCTCATGTGGTGGAAAAGGCACCTGCGGCAAATGCAAAATAGTTATTAAATCGGGCCCTTTCAGTACCCGTTCAAGAATAAAACTTTCACAGGAGGAGATAAAAAAAGGTTATGTCAACGCCTGCCAGAGTTTTCCATCGGGAGACATTCTTATTGAAATACCCAAAGAATCAGAACTTAAGGTTGAGGGCAAAATTGCTACAGGAAAGTCAAAAGACCTACAGGCTCTTTTACAGTCATCAGGCGCTGCAGTAGAGCCTCTTACAGAAAGGATAGTCCTTCAACTTCCTCCGCCGTCTCTTAACGACAACATAAGCGACCTTGAAAGATTAAAGAGGGAACTCCTTTCAATAGGGCTTGGAGGTTTAAGGGTCCCTTTCAGGTTTTTGTCACGCCTTGCACACAAAGTCAGGAAAAAAGACTGGAAAATAACACTATGTGTTATCCAGAGTGAAGACTGCTATGAAATTACTAATATTTTTGCCGGCAATAAAAAAACTCCAAGATACGGCGTTGCGATTGATGTCGGAACGACGACCCTCGTGCTTTATCTTATTGATCTTTCAGACGGAAACCTTGTAGATATTGCCTCTACCTATAATTCGCAGATAATGTTCGGCGATGATGTAATAACGAGGATTGTTTATGCTACAGAACACAAAGGATTAAAGGTCTTGAGCAAGACGGTTATTACGGATATAAATATCCTGCTTTCATTATTAGGGAAAACGCATCACATAGATATTGATTCAATTGACCACTTTGTTATTGCAGGGAATACAACGATGACGCATCTTTTTCTGGGCCTTGATCCTTCTGCTATAAGGGAGGAGCCTTATATTCCAACGGCAAACAGTTTCCCCCTTGGTTTTGCAGGAGAAGTCGGGATTAAAGTAAATCCCAATACCCCTATATATACCTTTCCGTGTGTAGCAAGTTATGTTGGTGGGGATATAGTTTCGGGAGTGCTGGCAACGAGGTTACATAGACAGCAGGAGATGAGTATTTTTGTGGATATCGGAACGAATGGAGAGATTGTCCTTGGAAATTTCGAATGGCTTGTGGCTGCAGCGTGTTCTGCTGGCCCGTGTTTTGAAGGCAGTGGGATCAAGCATGGAATGAGGGCAACAGATGGAGCCATAGAAGATGTCAGAATTAATCGTGCTACACTTGAGCCGGAGATAGAAGTAATAGGGGAAGATATAAAACCTGTCGGCATATGTGGTTCTGGAATGATTGATGCGGTTGCTGAGATGTTTTTGACCGGAATTCTCAATCAGAAAGGTAAATTGCAGAAAGGGGTTTCAAAAAGGATTAGAGAAAGTGAAGATGGTCTTGAATTTGTAGTCTATTCTGGAAACGGAAGAGATATAGTTCTGACCGAGCCGGACATTGAAAATATAATAAGGGCAAAAGCTGCAATATATGCTGCATTTTCCATCCTTCTTAAAGAGGTCGGATATACTTTTGGCGATTTACACAAGGTTTATATTGCAGGCGGCTTTGGTAAATTTCTTGATATAGAAAAGGCCATAATTCTCGGAATGTTGCCTGATATATCGAGAGAAAAGTTTGAATTTATGGGAAATACGTCAATTAAAGGCACCTATTTATGTGCCCTTTCCCGAAAGATGCGTGAAGAGGCAGAAGAAATAGCGAGGAAGATGACCTATCTTGAACTTTCGGTATCACGCTCTTTTATGGATGAATACGTTTCCGGTATATTTATCCCCCATACAAACATGGATGCCTTTCCGAGTGTTAAAAAATTGATAACAACTTAGCCGGGTCATATTGTTACACCCCTCTCAAAAACAGAGATAGAACAGTATCATGGGTAACAGTATTAGCCTTTTACTCATTCCTGCCTGCCCTGCCTGTCCGGTAGGCAGGTCGATCCCGACCTGTCTGTCCCCGGGTAAGCATCACGCCTCACCGTCCATGTGAAGCTTTTATGATGCCTAAAACCGTTCGAGGTTAATACTGTTAACCGGTGGTTGTTTAACGGTATTTATATATCGGGATTTGGGCACCTGATAGCTCTTTTTTAAAAGATGAATATTTTGCTATAATAATAAATTATGTTTGGGATTTTGACAAAAATAATAGGCACGAAAAATGAAAGAGAAATTAAGAGACTCTGGCCTGTTGTGGAGCAAATTAACTCTCTTGAGCCGTTGATGATGTCTCTTGATGACGCGATGCTTAAAGCCAAAACGGATGAATTCCGTAAGAGGCTTGGGGCTGGGGAGAGTATGGATGATATCCTGCCGGAGGCGTTTGCTGCTGTCAGAGAGGTTTCACGAAGAGTTCTTAATATGCGGCACTTCGATGTCCAGCTTATAGGGGGTATAGTTCTTCATAACGGTATAATTACTGAAATGAAAACCGGTGAAGGAAAGACCCTCGTTGCAACCCTTGCAGTTTACCTTAATGCGCTGGACGGTCATGGTGTGCATGTAGTGACGGTCAATGATTATCTTGCCAAAAGAGACACGCAGTGGATGGGTCCGATATATCATTTCCTCGGACTTTCAGTTGGCGTTATACAGCATGATACCTCTTTTCTTTATGATCCCTCTTACCATTCTGAGGACAAGAGGCTTCATAGATTAAGACTTGCAACGAGACAGGAGGCATATAACGCTGATATTACTTACGGCACAAATAATGAGTTTGGGTTTGACTATTTAAGGGATAACATGAGGTATGACATTAATGACTATGTTCAGAGAGAATTAAACTATGCAATTGTTGATGAAGTGGACAGTATTCTCATTGACGAGGCGAGGACACCCCTGATAATCTCCGGACCCGCGGAGGAATCCACCGATAAGTATTACAAGATAGATAAAATAGCTCCTAGACTCAAAAAAGATACGGATTATACCCTTGATGAAAAAACACGGTCAGTAACTCTGACAGAAGAGGGCAATGTAAAGGTTGAAAAACTGCTCGGCGTCGGGAACCTCTACGACCCTTCTAACATCGAACTTGTCCACCATGTTAATCAGGCACTCAGGGCCCATGCGTTATTTAAGCGTGACGTGGACTACATTGTTAAGGATAACGAGGTTGTCATAGTTGATGAATTCACAGGCCGTCTTATGCCGGGAAGGCGCTGGTCTGATGGACTGCATCAGGCAATAGAGGCAAAGGAAGGGGTGAAGATCGCCAGTGAAAACCAGACACTTGCAACAATTACATTTCAAAATTATTTCAGGATGTATAAAAAACTCGCTGGCATGACAGGAACTGCTGACACAGAGGCAGAAGAATTTGCAAAAATATACAATCTCGATGTATTAGTGATTCCGACAAATAAGCCAATGATAAGGACTGATAATCCTGATATCATTAATAAGACCGAGAGGGCTAAATTCAATTCTGTAGTCGAAGAAATTGAGGATTGCCATCAAAGGGGACAGCCTGTTCTTGTAGGGACAATATCCATTGAAAAATCGGAAACGCTGAGTTATATGTTGAAGAAGAAAAAGATACCGCATTCTGTTTTGAATGCAAAGTACCATGAAAGAGAGGCAGAGATTATCGCACAGGCGGGCAGGAGCCATTCGGTAACTTTAGCCACCAACATGGCTGGTAGGGGGACTGACATAGTTCTTGGCGGTAATCCTGAAGGGCTTGCGAAAGAGATTCTGAAAAATAAGCAGGAATATTCCGAGAAGGAATATGAAGATGCCTTACATAAGGCAGAGGATCTCTGTAAGAAAGATCGTGAGAAGGTTATATCTGCAGGTGGACTCCATATCCTCGGCACGGAGAGACACGAGGCGAGAAGGATAGATAACCAGTTAAGGGGTCGCTCAGGCCGTCAGGGAGACCCCGGGACATCGAGATTTTATCTTGCGCTGGAAGATGACCTGATGAGAATATTTGGTTCCGAGAGAATTTCCGGACTTATGGGAAAACTCGGCATGGATGAATCTCAACCTATTGAGCATAGGTGGGTAACAAGGGCGATCGAGAATGCACAAAAAAAAGTTGAGGCACATAACTTTGACATTAGGAAGCACCTGCTTGAATACGATGATGTTATGAATAAACAGAGAATAGAAATTTACTCTTTCAGGAGGGAGATACTTACAGGAGAGGGATTAAAAGAACGGGTATTTGAAATGATGGATGATGTTATTGATGAGCTTTTATCAATCTATTGTCCTGAAGATAAACACCCGGAAGAATGGGATTTCAAAGGATTACGGGAAGGCGTTTTTAGACAGTTTTCCCATTACCCGGATAAAGAGGAGAAAAGTGACCGTGAACGTCTCAGGCGGGAACTCTTTGATGATATGAAAGAGGCGTATGAGAATAAGGAAAGGGAAATTGACGCAGCGGCTTTGAGATATCTTGAAAGGGTGGTTATGCTGCAGGTTGTTGATTCACAATGGAAAGATCACCTCCTGGGTATGGACCATTTAAAAGAAGGGATAGGATTGAGAGGATATGGACAGAGGGATCCGCTCGTTGAGTATAAAAAAGAAGCGTTTAACGCCTTTTCTGCTATGAGCGTAAGGATAGCATCTGAGGTTGTAAACAGACTCTTAAGAATTCAGATTGCCAGGGGAGAAGATGCACACAAAAAAGTAGTTTTAAAGCCCTCAAGGATAAGTTACAATAAAGCGGATGGGGGAGAAAGACCCCAGACGGTTAAAAAGGGTAAAAAAATTGGTAGAAATGACCCGTGTATTTGTGGCAGCGGCAAAAAATACAAAAAATGCTGTGGTAGTCTAAAAAAACAGGCTACGGCGGTATAATAAATGAAAAACATCCTGCTTATAGACAAAGGCGATTCTTCAATTCATGATTTCCAGGCGGCCCTGGGGAAGAAGGGTATTTCACTCATAAATATAAATAGTCTCAGAAAAGCATTCCCCTATCTTAAAAACGGAAGTATTGATTTGATTGTAGTTGATAACGTTTTTTCTGCGAATACTGATGATTTTAAAAAATTTAAAAAACTTTCAAATACCATTCCAAAGATAGTCCTTACACGCGCACGAAATCTTACAGGTATGGGTACCTGGCTTAAACAGGAGTTTACTATTCCTGTTCAAGAGCCAATTTCGCACAGGGAGTTTGAGTATCACGTAAAAAGGCTTGAAGAAAGTAAGGCGCTTGAGCTGGAAAATAAGGGGCTGCATGAAGCGCTGAGTGTTAAAAAGAAAGAGCTTGAATTTTTTGAAGATATTACCACGATTCTTACTTCGAACCTGAAGCTGAACAAGATCCTTGCTGCAATTATGAAAAAGACAAAGGCTATGATAGGAACTGAAGCATGGTCTATCCTTCTTGTTGATGAAGATAAGAAAGAACTGTATTTCGAAAGGACACACGGAAAACAAACAAAGGAAATCAAGAAATTCAGGCTTAAGATGGGTAAGGGTATTGCTGGTTGGGTAGCAAAAGAGGGGGTTCCGGTTGTAGTGCCCGATGTTTCTAAAGATGCGCGTTTTTCCGTGAAGTTAGATAAATTACGACATTTTAAGACCAGATCATTAATGTGTGTCCCTATTAAGATTGAAGATAATGTAATAGGGGTACTTGAAGTTGTTAATAAAGATACCGGGAAACCTTTTACAAAAGCGGATTTAGATTTACTTTTGAAGCTTGTAAATCACGCTGCCGTAGCCATTGAGCGTGCATCTTTATATGTAAAAATGGAGGAACTTACCCTTACGGATGACGTTACAAATTTGTTTAACTATCGGTATTTAACCCGAGCTATAGAAGTAGAGATGGAAAGATCAGACAGGTATAGTACACCCTTCACAATTATATTTATGGATATTGATTCCTTTAAAAATGTAAATGACCGATATGGACATCTTGCTGGTGGCAAGGTGCTTGTTGAAATAGCTCAACTTTTATTAAATAGCGTAAGAGCTGTTGATATAGTTGCCAGATACGGAGGCGATGAGTTTGTTATCATCCTGCCGCAAACTCCAACAAAGGCGGGTTTTTTTGTTGCTGAAAGACTGAGGAAGGCAGTGGAGCGCCATGTGTTTCTGAAGCGTGAGGGTTATTCCCTGAAAATAACAGCGAGTTTTGGCGTGGCCTCTTATCCTGATAATGCAAAGAGTAAGGAAGAGCTATTTCATATTGCTGATGAGGCAATGTACAGGGGAAAGTTCTCAACAAAGAACATTGTTTATGCCGCAGTGAAGTAATTTTCTGACAGTCTTTCCTTTTTTTTCCTTATGTATGAATAGCTGATTGAATTTTCATGAGTGAAAACTCTTAGGAGGTTGAAAAACATAGAGTATGATAGTCTGGGATTGGGGATATTACCGTCAGATCCTTGATAATATGGCAGATGGTGTATATTTTGTTAATCACGAAAGGAAAATACAGTACTGGAGCAGAGGTGCTGAATCCTTGACGGGATTTACCTCGGAGGAGCTGGTGGGTAAGATATTTAACCAATCCTCTATCAGATATGAAGACAGCATGGGGAATGCGCTTGAGCAATATGAATATCCCGTAACACTCTGCTTTCAAGAGAAGAGGATTGTAAGTAAAAATATCTTTATGAGAATAAAAGATAACAGGACAATCCCCGTAGAAGAAATTGCAACTCCCCAGTACAAAAAGGGAAAAGTAACAGGTGTTATAGCAACCTTCAGGGATGTTGCCAATTGTATAAAAATGGTGGAGTCACAATTAAAATCCGTGAAAAAAGAAAGATTAATTCCAATATGCGGCTGGTGCAAGAAAATAAGAAATGATGAGAATTACTGGGAAAGTCTGGAAGTCTATCTAACAAACGAGGGATTTGGCGTATTTACCCATGGTATGTGCCCCTTGTGTGCCGAGAAGATTTTTGATAAAAAGGTATATCTTGAGAGTTACCAGAACATTTGTAAGGCAATAAGTGCCAGTATTTCCCTTGAAGAGGTATTACAGTTGATTGTGTCAAATGCTGTTAAGGTTATGAATGTAAAGGCGAGTTCGCTTAGACTTCTCAATAAAGAAACCAAACAGTTAGAACTTGCAACATATTACGGGCTGAGCGAGAGATATGCGAATAAAGGTCCGGTGGACTACGATGCAAGTATCGACGATGCATTGGCTGGTGAGCCAGTATCGGTATACGACGTTACAGAACATAAAGATTCACGATATTATAAGGAGGCATTAGAAGAGGGCATCAGGAGTATTCTTTCTATACCCATGTTTTTTGAGAAAGAGGTGATCGGGCTGCTCAGAATGTATACGAGTGAGCCCGTAAAATATACCGAAGAGGACCTTAAATTTATGTCCGCTATAGCTGAGCAGGGTGCAATAGCAATAGTGAACGCAAGGCGTTTTGAAAAGGCAGTGTCCAAAGAGAAAGAATATCTCAGGGTTTTTGAAGAAGTTACAAAGGCTGTAAGCTCTACTCTGCATGCAGGCGAGGTGATGGATATGATAGTCAAAAAAATCCCTGAAGTTATGAGGCTAAAGGCTGCGACTATACGCCTGCTGGACCACACGGGCAAAAAACTCAAACTTGTTGCTGCCTATGGGCTCAGTGACAAATATTTGAACAGGGGGCCTGTTGACACGGAGGAGAATATTATCGATGCCCTGAACGAAAAACCTGTTGCCATTTATGATGTTACTACTGACAAAAAAGTCCACTATCAGAAAGAAGCGGCAGAAGAGGGAATAAAAAGCATGCTTGCCCTTCCCGTAGTTGCCAAGAGTAAGGTGCTTGGAGTTTTAAGGCTTCTTACGGGGGAACCGAGGAACTTTTCGCAGCAGGAAATAGATTTTGCAGCGTCGCTTGCAGAACAATGCGGGACAGCAATCGAAAATGCGACTATGTATGAAAAAATTAAGAAAGATTATGATGATATCATGAAATATCTTGGCGGTGCGGAGCCGGTGAGGGAATAGATTCCTTTGGAAGGCTCTGGCGGGCTGTCATTCGATTCAGGTTAAATAAACTTGAAGATGGAGAGGTTTTATAGTATCCTAAAAATTAAATGGCGCTTTTCAATTACAATGCAAAAGAGATTACTCTCAAGATTGTCTATTACGGACCTGGTTTTTCGGGTAAGACAACTAACCTTCAGCACCTCCATTCTTTCTTACCGACTAATTCAAGGGGCAAGCTCATTTCTTTGGCCACTGAAGCTGACAGAACGTTGTTTTTTGATTTTCTTCCGGTGGACATAGGGAAGATAAAAGACTTCAATATTAGATTTCAGCTTTATACAGTTCCCGGTCAGGTCAGGTACAATGCAACCAGGCGCCTCGTTCTTAAGGGCGCTGATGCTGTAGTCTTTGTGGCTGATTCTCAAAAAGAAATGAAGGAGCAAAATATCGAGAGTCTCAGTAACATGAGAGAGAATCTTACTGTGAATAATATAGATCCGGATGATATTCCCGTTGTATTCCAGTATAACAAGAGAGACATTCAAAACATTATGACTGCAGACGAACTAAACGATGTGTTAAATAATGAGCGCGCTCCTTTCTTTGAGGCAGTTGCTTCTGAAGGTAAGGGTGTTCAGGAGACCTATAAAGAGGTAACAACTTTTTTGATTAAACACATAGCAGAAAAACACAAGGTTGATATTGAAGCACCTGCAGAAATTTTATCATCTGCTCCAGAGCCATCTGCCGAACCATCTGTTCCGGAACCTTCTGTTTCACCTCTTCCCGACAAGCAGGAATCAGATGTCGCTCTTTCTGAACCTCAGGAGGAAGTAATGCCCACAGTTGCTGAGAAAACAATTATGCAGCAGACTCCACCTGCGCCCGATCTGTCGGAGCTAATGTCTGCAATCGGTGATATAAAAGATGTTATAACGGAAATTAGCATGAGCTTTAAGGAAATACAGAAGAAACAGTCCAAAGTAGCCAATGATTTGTTTGAGCTTAAGCAGATTGTCTTAGAGGCAAGAGAGAAGAAAGGTCTCAGAAGGCTCTTTGGATAATTTTTACAGCACCTCAAGAGTTTTTATAAGGGCCTCGGCCTTTTTAAGAGTCTCAAAATACTCCTTTTCCGGTTCAGAGTCTGCAACAATACCGGCTCCAGCCTGGACGTAAGCAACACCATTTTTTACTACAAATGTTCTGATAATTATATTTAAATCCATTGCTCCTGTAAAACTTATGTATCCGAGAGAACCCGTATATGGCCCCCTTGTCACATTTTCAAGCTCATCGATTATTTCCATACACCTTACTTTTGGAACACCTGTTATTGTACCGCCGGGGAAAGCGGACCTGACAGCGTCTAAACAGTTTTTACCCTTTGCAGCAGTGCCTTTGATATTTGATACAATATGAATGACATGAGAATAATCCTCTGTTATCATAAATTCGTCAACCACGATAGAGCCGTAGTCAGAAATTTTACCCAGGTCATTCCGCTCAAGATCTATTAGCATTAAATGCTCAGCCCGCTCTTTTTCATTTAGAATAAGCTCAGCCCAGAGGGCTTCATCTTCCTGGTGGTCTTTCTCGTGACGTTGATCGCGTGGATCGTCTAGCGTTGCATCTGGCAGCAGCAGGACCCTGACCAGCAGCAGGACATAGACCCATGGACGAGCTCAAACTGACGCGCCAGGAG
>CAYFYW010000066.1:0-3762 GCA_964347425.1 uncultured Nitrospirales bacterium | reverse complement strand
AGAGAACTTGACAGGGAAGGTATAAGATTGCTCAGGACAACAGACTTTACAAAAAACCTTTTAACTCCGGATGGGGTGTTGACGAAAAAAGCACCCAAAAGGGGTCAATGGAAAGATATAGAATTTGGATGGAATATCGCAAAAGAAATCGGACGACTTGATATAGGTCAAACTATCGTTGTAAAGGAAATGGCGGTTATGGCTGTTGAGGCCATAGAAGGAACTGACGAGGCGATTAAAAGAGGAGGCCTCCTTGCAGGACCGGATGCCGTAGTTATCAAGGTGAGCAGGCCCCAGCAGGACATGCGACTTGATGTACCTGTCGTTGGTGTTAATACGCTGACTACAATGAAAAGTGTAAAAGCAGGAGTATTAGCAATTGAATCGGGGAAAAGCATTATCGTAGAAAGGGAGAAGTTTACTAAAGAGGCTGACAAGGCGGGGATTGTGGTTGCAGGGATAGACGGCAATAAATTTAAATAACATTTGACATTTTATTGCAAAAATTTATAGCGTTTTGTTAAGAGTATAAGAAGGTACTGATGGGAAGAAAATTAAAAGTTGGAGTCATTGGTGTCGGGTCAATAGGAACCAATCATGCGAGAATTTTTTCTGAGATCGAGAATGTGGAGCTGGTCGGTGTTGTAGACATAGATTTTTTAAGGGCACAAAACGTAGCATCAAAATACAAGTGTACGCCCTACAAAAATTATGCAGAGATTATAGATTTAGTTAACGCAGTAACCATTGCCGTTCCGACTACATTGCACTTTAGAATTGCAATGGATTGCTTAAAAAACGGTAAGGATATACTCATTGAAAAACCGATTACCTCGATCATAAAAGAGGCGGAAGAACTTGTCTCAGTGGCAACTAAAAAGAATCTGATCATTCAGGTTGGACACCTAGAGAGATTCAATGCGGGATTCTCATTAATCAGCAGTATGGTGGATAAACCGCGGTTAATTGAATCCCAGCGCCTGTCCCCTTTCCCAAACAGAAGTACTGATGTGGACGTAACCCTTGACTTGATGATACATGACATAGATATAATACTAAGCCTTGTAAAATCAGGAATTACTGACCTGAGGGCAACGGGAGCAAAAGTTTTAACAGATAATATAGATATTGCATATGCATGGCTTGAGTTTGGGAATGGATGCATTGCCGAGGCCGTCGCAAGCAGGATAGCCGCTCAGAAAGTAAGACAGCTTAAAGTATATCAACATAATGCTTATCTGAATTTAGATTATCAAACTCAAGAAGTTTCGTGTTATAAAAAAATTGATGATAAGATAAAAGCTGAAATAACAAGACCTGGATTAATGGAGCCATTAAAGGAGCAACTGATCTCCTTCGTCGAATATGTAAACAAAAGGGCTCGCCCGCGCGTCTCCGCTATCGAAGGTAAAAATGCGCTGCAAATAGCATTGAAAATATCGGATATGATTAACGATGGCTCTCGAACGAAAAATAGATAGAAAAATAAAAATAGATAAAGAGCAAATTCCAATACCAATGCTTGATCTCAAAGTACAATATAAGGTCCTCAGGCAGGATATAGAGAAAGTTTTAAAGGAAGTTTTAGAGAGCGGACATTTTGTGTTGGGAGCGCATGTAAAGGCTTTGGAAAAAGATATAGCAGAATATCACAATGTCAAATATGCTGTAAGCCTTGCATCAGGAACGGACGCCCTGCATCTTAGTTTAAAGGCACTGGGCATAAAAGAAGGCGATGAGGTTATAACAACGCCTTTCACATTTATTGCTGCTGCTGAGGCAATTGTCTATGCCGGTGCCACTCCTGTTTTTGTCGACATAGATAAACAAACACTTAATATAGATCCCTCAATGATAGAGGGAAGAATAACGCAGAAAACCAGGGCCATTATCCCGGTACATCTGTTTGGACAACCTGCAAATATGAAAGAAATTATGGACCTGGCCAGGAATTATAATCTTAAGGTTATAGAGGATTGTGCCCAGGCATTTGGAGCCAAATATAAGGGTGATACAGTAGGATGTATCGCTGATTCCGGCTGTTTCAGTTTTTACCCGAGTAAAAATTTAGGGGCCTATGGTGATGGTGGTATGATGATAACCAACGATCGTGGTATATACGAAAAAGTCAAATTGCTTCGCAACCACGGGAGTGCTGCATCGTATAAACACAGTTTTATAGGTTTTAACAGCAGGCTGGATGAGATACAGGCCGCAATTCTGCGGATAAAATTATCTTATGTTGATACATATAATCAGAAGAGAAGATACCTGGCGGAACTGTATACCTCTATGCTTGGAGACGTGGTTCAATGTCCGGTTGAGATGCCTGACAGAATGCATGTCTATCATCAGTATACAATAAGGTCTGTGAGGAGGACAGAAATTATAGACGCCCTGAAAGAGAAAGCTATATCATCGGTAGTTTATTACCCTATCCCGCTTCATCTTCAGGAAGCGTTTAAAAACCTCGGATATAAGGATAATGACTTTCCCGAGAGCGAGACTGCGGCAAAAGAAGTATTATCACTGCCCATTTATCCGGAACTTGAGCCTGATAAAGTTAAATTTATTGCTGAGACCATAAAAAATCTGCTTGACCTTTAATCCATATTTTTGATCACTACTGTCCAAAACAATCGTGAACAGGGAGGCTGGATGATGTTTGACATTCAAAAAACCTGTTCGCCACGGCGAATCTCTGATCGATTCATTGTGTTTATGAGGTGTTCAGCCTCCACAAATTCTTTATTTTGGACAGGTATGATTTTTTATCTTTGATTTATCTTATTCCTCGAACAATATCTGCATTATTTGGGTTAATTTGAATACGAAAAGAGAAAAGCTTCGGGACTGATTTTTTCTAAGTGCGGAGCACCTCTTTAATTCGTAATCTGCAATACCTGGCCGACATTCAGGCGCGTCGTTTTTAAATTATTGATTTGCTGAAGCTTCTTCGTATTTGTTTTAAACTTTCGAGCAATGAGCCAGAGGGAGTCCCCTTTTTTTACGCGATACTTTCCACCTGGAAGAAGCAGGTATTTAGAAGCACCTGCCCTCGCCTGAGAACCTCTAAGAGGAACTTTCAGTTTTTGCCCGGCACGAATAAAATGCTTCCGACGGATATTGTTTGCCCTGACAATTGACTGGACGCTTGTACGATATTTCAGTGCGAGAAGAGACAGGGTCTCGCCTTTCTTTACACGATGGTATACGTAGGAACTTCTTGGGGGTGCCCACTTCGGTATTTCATCCAGCCTCACAAGTAATACCCCGCCCGTTCCAGGGTGTACCTTGAGAGAATATGGGGTATCAGGTGTTACCTGGTGACGAAGTTCAGAGTTTAACGCTTTTAATTCACTGAAAGATACCCCTAACATCTTTGCGACTGGCTTTAATTGAACCTGCTTGTCGATGGTTATAACCTCATAAGGAACAGGGCCGTCCGGTTCTTCCAGAGTAAATCCATACCGTACGGGCTCCTTAAGGATGTGCAGTACTGCCAGAAATCTGGGAACATACCGCGCGGTTTCACGGGGGAGTCTTTCGTACAGGTCCCAGAAATTATCAAGATAATTAATTCTCTGGTCGCGTATCACCCTCAAAACTACGCCTTCACCACAGTTATAGCCAGCAAGAACCGTGGTCCAGTCACCAAAAATCTGATGCAGCTCCTTTAAATAATCAATTGCCGCAAGGGTCGATTTTTCAGGGTCCAGCCTCTCGTCAATCCATGTATCCCTTGTTAAACCAAATTTATAC
>CAYFYW010000065.1:0-5224 GCA_964347425.1 uncultured Nitrospirales bacterium | reverse complement strand
CCAAAATAATATATCTTTGGAGGCTGAACACCTCATAAACACAATGAATCGATCAGAGATTCGCCGGGGCGAACTGTTTTTTTGAATGTCAAACCTCATTCAGCCTCCCTCATTGTGGTTATTTTGGATAGTGGTGACGTGGGCTAATAAATCTGTCTGAAGTCAACGTCAGTAAATTGACATTCCTGCTGTAAAAATAAAGAGATACAGATGAATCAGGGTATAAATATCTGATGTCTTTAATCCTGATTTAATCCCCTATTTTCAGTTACTTATAACCTTGCTTCTCCTTGCCCTGCCTTTATTTCAGGTCATCGCACAATAAAGGCAAGGTATTTGCTTATTTTGCTGTAATGGATATGGCGGTATCGCGACTTACCTTCACCCGCACTGAAGAGGGTCTTTTGCTTCTGCAGGGAGAGGAACGAAAAGGAGACCCTGTAGTGAACTGCAGGGATTATCAATTTAGACATGTTTCATGAAAAGGTAATCCTCGTTACCGGAGGAACAGGTTTTTTCGGCAAGAACTTTGTTAAGACGGTTTTGGAAAAATATAGGCCGCAAAAACTTATTGTCTTCAGCAGGGACGAGTTTAAGCAGTTTGAGATGAGCCAGACTTTTAATGATAATACGTATCCCCCGATCAGGTATTTCCTCGGTGACATCAGGGATAAAGGCAGATTATACAGGGCATTTGAGGGTGTTGATATAGTTGTTCATGCTGCCGCACTCAAACAGGTTCCTGCCCTGGAGTATAATCCGTTCGAAGCAGTGCAGACCAACATAGTAGGCGCCCAGAATATCACGAATGCGGCTATTGATAAAGGCGTAAAAAAGATAATTGCCCTGAGCAGTGACAAGGCAGTAAATCCGGTAAATTTATATGGGGCAACCAAGCTCTGTATGGAAAAACTTTTCCTGGCAGCCAATGCATATGCGGGCGCACATGACACAAGCTTCAGCGTCGTGCGGTACGGAAATGTGGTCGGTAGCAGGGGCAGTGTGGTGCCCCTGTTTTTAAAGCAGAACGGCAACGGCAGGTTCACTGTGACGGATCCGGAAATGACGCGGTTCTGGATTACGGTCGAACAGGGGATTGATCTGGTAATGAAAGGATTGGAGATTATGAAAGGAGGGGAGATATTTACCCCCAGGATTCCGTCTGCCAAAGTCACTGACATCTGTTGTGCGATAAACCCCGAATGTCAAATTGAATCCATCGGTATAAGACCCGGAGAAAAGCTCCACGAAATACTCATTTCAGAGGAAGAAGCGCGGTACACCTATGATATGGGAGATTATTATGTTATATGTCCGCCTCCCTCATGCAAGGCAGACTACGTAGGCCCTGAAAAGAGTGTTGCAGAAGAATTTTCTTACAGCAGCAAAAATAACGACCAGTGGCTTGGCATCAGGGACCTGCGAAGCCTTATAAAGGAACTTAAACTTGAATAAGTATATACCTTACAGCAGACAACTCGTAGAGGACGATGATATAAAAGCTGTACTGGGTGTTCTCAGGTCTGATTATCTGACCCAGGGGCCGAAAATCAGGGAATTTGATGATGCCCTTGCCGACTATACCGGCGCCCGGTATGCAGTCGCCTTCTCCTCCGGGACCGCAGCGCTTCATGCGGCCTATTTTGCAGCTGGTCTCAACAAAGGCGATGAGATAATAGCCTCACCCATAACCTTTGCCGCTACTGCCAATGCTGCTTTGTATCTCGGTGCGAGACCTGTATTTGCAGACATTGAGCTGGATACCGGAAACATAAACACTGAACATATAAAGAATCACCTGACAGAAAGGACAAGGCTGATTGTTCCCGTACATTATGCCGGTCACCCTGTTGATCTGGATTATATTCATAAGATGGCAAAAGAACAAAATCTTGTGATAATCGAGGATGCCTGCCACGCCCCTGGCGCAGGATACAATCCCCCCACCTCCCCTTTAGAAAAGGGGGGCAAGGGAGGATTGCTAGATCGGGGAAAAAACGGCTGGATCAGGATGGGAAGCTGTATTTACTCTGATATGACGGTTTTCAGCTTTCACCCTGTAAAGCATATAACCACCGGCGAGGGCGGCGCGGTCGTGACTAACAATGAAGAGCACCATAAAAAACTGCTCATGTTCAGGACTCACGGTATAACAAAAAAAGACCTGGTGAATGAACCGGATGGTGACTGGTTCTATGAAATGCAATTCCCGGGATACAATTACCGTATGACAGATATCCAGGCAGCACTCGGAATTTCACAGCTTAAAAAACTGGAGAGGTTTGTTAAGAAAAGACGCGAAATTGCAAGGACTTACAACAATGCATTTAAAGGTAATTCTTACTTTGATATTCCCGTTGAAAGAGATTATGCATTCTCATCATACCATATCTATCCCATCAGGTTAAAGGACGAATATAAAAATATGAAAAAGGAGATATTTTCAGGGTTAAGGGAAAAAGGACTCGGTGTTCAGGTCCATTATATACCTGTTTATCTACACCCGTATTATCGAAATCTGGGATATAGAAAGGGCTTATGTCCGGTGGCCGAAGATTTTTACCAAAGAGAGATGAGCTTACCACTTTATCCGGGAATGACAGATTATGATATCAGGAATGCCATAGAAATTTTATTGGAAAATTTTAATAAAACTACTATTTACATAACTTAACCAAATAATGCAGATATTGTTCAAAAAATGAAAGCTGTTATCAGGAATAGAGAAATTAACAGGGAAAAGAACGGAGTTTATATTGTTTTTGAAGCCGGTCCAACTCATTCCGGACTGGACTCTGCAAAAAAATTAGCAAGAATGGCAAAGCATACCGGAGCAAATGCCATAAAATTTCAGATGTTGAGCGCTGACAGACTCCTGAGGGATAAAAAAATAATGATGTCTTATGATTATCTCGAAAAAAATGATAACGGCTCTGAAAGATTTATTAATTTTTCAGAGCCGTTGTATCACATATTAAAAAGAAGAGAACTAAAAAGAGAGGAATGGGTTGCATTAAAAAAATATTGTAATCATCTGGATCTCCCCGTGATATGTACTGTCAGTTATGAAGACGAAATGGACTTTCTGGTTAACGAACTGAATATAGAGGGTATCAAGATAGCCTCTGCAGATATAACTTATCTGAGCTTCATAGAATATTGTGCAAAGAAATGCGCAGAACAAAATTTAAACCTGCAGATGGATACCGGTAATGCTGACATCTGGGAAATAGAAAAGGCTGTTATTACGGTTGAAAAGGCCGGATGTAAAAATATAATAATCCATTTGTGTCCAACCGGATATCCGGCGCATCTGGAAAGCATTAATCTGAGAATGATTAATACATTAAAATCCCTGTTTCCGGAATACCCGGTTGCTTTTTCAGACCATTCACCTGGATGGGATATGGACATAGCAGCGGTTGCATTAGGCGCTGATATGATCGAAAAGACAATTACCCTGGACCGTACAATCCGGAGCTGTGAGCACTCTTTTTCACTCGAAGAGGCCGATGCCGGGAGGTTCGTACAATCTATAAGAAACCTGGAGACGGCATTAGGTTCGACAAGAAGGGTTATTCCCCAGGAAGAAAGACGGAAAAGAAAAATGATAAGAAGATCTCCATATGCGTCAGTTGATTTAAGAAAAGGAGATGAAATAAAAATATCTGATTTCGAATTTAAAAGGCCTGAAGCCGGTATTGACGGCGAAGAGTTTATATATCATTTAGGGAAAGTATTAATAAAAAGCATTAAAACAGGAGAAGCTTTAACTAATGAACACATATAAAAGTTTGTGCCTGATACCGGCAAAGGCATCATCAACCCGACTGAAAAAGAAAAACATTTTAAAAATAGACGGCAAAGAACTTGTTTACTATCCAATAAAGGCAGCCCAGGAATCCGGTCTTTTTGGCAAACATATATATGTTTCTACAGAGGCAGAGGAGATAAGGACCATAGCGCTGAAATATGGGGCATGTGTGCCTTATCTGAGAGATGAAAAACTCGCACATGATCCATACGGGGTTGTGGATGTCGTATTGGACTTTTTTGAAAAGAATTCAGGATACAGGTCTTACGATAATATTTTTGTATTACTCCCGACTTCACCGATGGTGATACCGGAGGATATCCTGAAGGCATTTGAACTATACAGGAACGGAAACCATAAATATCTTATGGCTGTAACAGAGACAGGTCATAATTGCCTTCGTTCGGTTTTTGTAAAAAACAATCAGATTGAGCCGGTTTTTGCTGACAAAATATTGAAGAAAACACAGGAATTGGAAAAAACATACAGGACAAATGCTGCCATAACCATAATGAGCGTTAAGGATTTTTTGCGGGAAAAACATTATTTTACGTACCCCCTTGGCGCGTATGTAATGCCGAGAGAGAGAGCCATAGATATTGATACCGAGTTTGATTATAAGTTGGCAAAACTTTTGATAGAAGACAAGTGTCATCTGGATGCGGTATCTCAAAAATAAACCTGTTAAGGAGACAGGCCGATGAAAACCGGCAGACAGTCGGAAAAATGGGCAGGGACTTTTGGAAAGGATTATACAGACAGGAATCCTGTTATGCCCGGAGAAACAGACCGACTCTATACCGGAAAATTATACGGGATAAGCAGAACAGAAATGAACGAAAAATTCATCGGGGACCTCGACCGTTCTGTCCGGATTTTAGAAGTGGGTTGTAATGTCGGCGCTCAGCTTCTGATACTTCAGAAGATGGGGTTTTCAAACCTGTATGGCATAGAAATACAGGATTACGCCGTTGAACTGGCCAAATCTAAAGCAGGCAGTATAAATATTATCAGGGGAAGCGTACTTGCCATACCCTTTAAGGGTTCCTTTTTTGACCTGGTATTTACATCAGGAGTTTTAATACACATTTCACCTGATGATATAAGGGATGCATTAAAAGAGATACGCAGATGTGCCAGCAGATATATCTGGGGGTTTGAATATTACAGCGATGAATATACGGAAATAAGCTATAGAGGGGAAAAAGACCTTTTATGGAAAGCTGATTTTATGCAGGCTTACCTTGATATTTTTGAGGATTTAAGGTTGTTAAAAGAAGAAAGGTTTAAATATAAAGATAACGATAACATTGACCAGATGTTTCTGCTGGGAAAAGTATCTTCATAAGGTCGGGAAACATGATTGGCATAATAGACTATGGAGTCGGGAACTTGAAATCTATAGAAAAC
>CAYFYW010000064.1:0-1985 GCA_964347425.1 uncultured Nitrospirales bacterium | reverse complement strand
AAAAAGGAAGCGTGACCATAACAGGAGATGAAATATTCCATACCCCTGCCTTTCATGTTGATGTAGTTGATACTACAGGCGCTGGTGACGTTTTTCACGGGGGTTATATATACGGGCTTCTGAATAAATGGGAAATAAAAGAGGTGTTACGGTTTGCATCGGCATTTGCATCACTCAAATGCAGAAAGCTCGGGGGCAGGGCAGGGATACCTAGTTTAGAGGAGGTAGAAGCATTGCTTGGAACGCATGAAACTACAGATTAAATAATAAGTGGAGAGTAGAGAGAAAAATCTGTGTAATCGTCTTAAGAAATCCGTGTAATCAGGTATAATTAATACCATGTATTTTCTTCCGATATCATTAGCGATATTTTTTGTCTTCCTGTTACTCCTGCCTTTTCTCCTTTTGATATTACCGGCTGTCGCCTTTGCAAAATTAGGGCTCAGTCCCCTCGGGGGCATAGCATTTTATTTTTTCTGCCTTATCGGGAGTCTCATTAATATCCCGGTATATCGTAAGGAACTGGGATACCATGAGGAAATTGATGAAATTGCCGCGATCTTTTCACGTTTTTTCGGGATCAGGGTACCTGTAGTTCATAAAAGGACTATTGCATTGAATTTGGGAGGCGCTATTCTGCCCGGGCTCCTTTGCATCTATTTATTGTCCAGGGTAGATATAACGTCAGCACTCATGGCAACCGGAGTAACTATCGCTTTTTCGTATTTTCTGAGCAGGCCTGTTAAGGGAGTAGGTATAGTAATACCTGCTTTTATACCTCCGATAATTGCCGCCATGACTGCACTGATATTTGCAGAGCGGGAAAGCGCACCTGCCGTTGCCTATATATCAGGTGTTCTGGGGACATTGATAGGGGCTGATCTTTTAAGGATACACCAGATAAAGAGATTCGGTCTCTCTTTTCTGAGCATCGGAGGTGCAGGTGTGTTTGACGGCATCTTTATCGTAGGGATTATAGCGGTGCTTCTGGCATAGAATAAAACTAATAACCTTGCTAATACTATTTACCTTGGCTATAATTCCTATCTAAATTAAATCTGTCTGCGATTCGATTTCGAGGAGAGAAAATTGTTTAAGAAAATCACCATAGTTGGTGCCGGTAATGTCGGCACCACAACGGCTCAGCTTATAGCTGAGAGAAATCTTGCAGATGTAGTGCTTATCGATATTATTGAAGGCATACCCCAGGGAAAGGCCCTTGACATACAGGAGGCATGTCCTCTCTGGCATTCCTCTGTAAAGGTGACAGGCACAAACAGCTATGAAATAACTTCTATTTTCTAGCAAACTCAGTCGTATTTCCTTTTACTCAAGAATATTTTTATTTAGCCGATAAGTATGATATGGATGAATTAATACTTATCCCCAAAACAAACAGGGGAAAAAAGTTTTTGTATTTCAAAGTGCGGTATGTGTTAGGTACGATAGTAAAAACAGCAATTAAATGAAGGAGGAGTGCTATGAAATTATTTGTTCTTTTTGAACTGTTTCTCGTAGTATTTACCTGCTATGCAATTTTAGGATATGAAGGAGAAATGAAATCTCTAGTCATCATCGTGTGTTTAATAACTGCATTTATATTTGAAGCAGTGCGGAGGAAAAGAAGATTCATCCGATATAGCACACGGCTGAACGCTCAATATTGCTTGAAAGAAGAAGACAATGACTGGAAGGAATGCACTGTTATTGTGGTTTCTCGAAAAGGAGTGGGTATAGCATTTCATTCCCGAGAGAAAATTGATGTAGGATCAACCGTTTATTTAAAGATAATCGTTCCCCAAGAATCAGAACCTGTTATGGTTAATGGAGAATTAAAATGGGTTAAGCAAGGAGAAAATGACTCTACCTGCGGTATCGAATTTACTGCGGCGTTGGACAAATTTACATTTAATAAATTATGCTCTGCTAAGAACATAAAAAGAAAAAAACGACAGCCGCAAAGAGGAGAAACAATGACTCCCGCT
>CAYFYW010000063.1:0-2603 GCA_964347425.1 uncultured Nitrospirales bacterium | reverse complement strand
AAATATCTCCAGTTTTTGCATTACGTGACTTCGCTTTTTCTATGCCCGTGCGTGAAGTGATGTGTTACTGCAATCTTTCATTGAGTGTTTACTTTGATACATTCTGTCAGCTCCAGCTTACATCACGTTAGATGAGTTGTGCATGATTCTAATGTCCGACTAAGTTTCTTGATGTATAAACAATTCAAGTTGGTCTTAACTTGATTCAATAGAAGAATGTTACTGAAACCTTAATAGCGGAATTGATGCTTCAATATATACTTGAGAACGGAGACTATTTTCAGGAAGTTACATGAAAATGGAAAAGAAAGCAGTTTCTGGATTAATGCTGACTTTGTTGCTAATAGGTATGTCAGTGTTGGCATTTAACATTCAACAAGTGAAAGCGTCCGCTGCTGTATCTCCATATATTGCTGTTGTGCCTGAGAGCACCGTGGACCCAGCGTTGACGCCTGGCATGAACTACACAATCTCAATATACACTGATTACAATGGCAGCGATGTTTGGGGCTACGAGTTTTTGCTAACATTTAATCCCTACGTCTTGGAAGGCATCGAAGTTGTCAACGGAGACCTCATCACAGAAGACGTAGGGACCACTATGTGGTTCCCAGGAACTTTTAACAACACTGCTGGCACACTGTCGCTGACGGGAAACGCCTTCTTCGCCATGCCAGGCGAGGTCCCCGTAACTTGTGGACCTGGAATAATGGCTAACGTAACTTTCTCAGTAGTGGGCTATGGAGATTCCTATATAAGCCTTGGAGATGAGACGAGACTCATCGGATACGACGATATAATTGAGGATTACAACATCATAGACAAGTACTATCCAGATGCGGGCCACATCGTAGACGGCTATTTCTCAAACCAACTGGAAGTGAGCCACGACGTAGCTGTTGTCAGCGTCACACCATCCAACACTAGCGTGGTGGAAGGCGAGCTTCTAAACGTCACTGTTGTCGTTGAAAATCAAGGAACGGTAGACGAAGATGTAACAGTTCGGGTCTACCGTGACTATGAACCCGGTTTAACCTTTTGGCTTATTGGAGAGAAATCCGTGAATCTAGCGGCTGGAGCAACCAAGTCCTTGGTGTTTGTTTGGGACACAACAGATGATCCAGTGGGGGTGCACACCGTAACAGCTGTGGCAGTCGGGTTATCCGGTGAAGATGACGTGGCGGATAATATCCTCGAGAGCGATGTAATGGTTGCAATAAGGATAAGTGGAGAAACACCTATACCCATCTTCCTCATCCTCGGCATCGCTATAGTAGCAGTTGCGGCTATTGCATTAATCTGGTACGCTCTTAAACGACGAAGTGCACGTGCAAAGAAGAGGACGCGCGCGCAGACGCTCTACCATAAAAGATAAGAATGTGAATGAGAATGTGTAGCAGCCTTCAAAAAAGATAGCTGGTTGCAGTCGGTGACACTTAGAACCTACGTAATCAGAAGACTGATATTAATCATCCCCACCCTTTTCTTGATTTCAATAGTAGTATTCTCCATAGTTCATCTTGCTCCTGGTAATCCAGCCATAAATTTAGGCGGTAGGCACTCACCATCTCCGGAAACGGTAGAGATCTTAACAAAGAGATATGGGCTTGATAAACCAATTCCTGTGCAATACCTAATATGGCTGGGGAAGGTGCTGCGTGGCGACCTTGGATTCTCGTATCGTAGCAACGCACCAGTTGTGGAGATGATAAACGTGCGGATTTCACGTACTGTGGAACTCATGTTAGTAGCTGAAGTTGTGTCGGTGTTGATTGCGGTTGTTCTTGGGGTTATTGCCGCCGTTAAGCATCACTCAATAGCTGATGCGATATCTTCGCTAGTAGCGACAGCTGGATACGCGGTACCCAACTTTTGGGTTGCGTTGCTGTTTATTCTAGTTTTTTCATCATGGCTAAGATGGTTTCCTCCAGAAGGGACTGTTACTGTAGGCTTAGAGTTTCCTACGCCTTTCCATGCGTTCCTTGACTACTTATCGCACTTGGCGCTTCCATCTCTCGTCCTCGTCGTAGGGTGGACGGCCTATCTTTTCCGAATGGTGAGATCAAGCATGCTGGAAGTGATGGGGAAAGATTACATTCTCACTGCCCGGGCTAAAGGCTTGAAAGAAAGAGTTGTAGTTTACAAGCACGCCCTGAGAAACGCTCTGCTTCCTATTATAACATATGAAGCCTATTCTATGGGGTTCTTGCTCAGTGGTGCAGCAGTCATCGAGGAAATATTTTCTTGGCCAGGATTAGGGCGTTTCATGGTTATCGCAGCAGAGCATAGAGACTTTCCCTCAGTGATGGGTCTAAGCTTGGTAATCGCTATTATGGTTCTTGTCGCAAACCTGGCTGCAGATATTGCATATGCGATAGCAGACCCGCGGATAAGATATGATTGAGAACCCCATTCCTAATGGAGTGAAGATGAATGACCAACCTCTCAGACGAAAAATCAGGGGAAAAAGCTGAAGAACTTGTTGAACCAACGAAGGCCACCCGACTTTATATTGTGTGGCGGAAACTCAAATCCAGCAAGTTGGCAGTAGCTGGTTTTGGCATAATTGTATTAATAGTTATGCTTGCACTTCTCGCACCCGT
>CAYFYW010000062.1:0-3317 GCA_964347425.1 uncultured Nitrospirales bacterium | reverse complement strand
CCTGTAACTGTCCTTCCCCGTTTTGTCAGCAGTATAAACAGCGAGACAAAAAGGCCGGCGAAATTAAGAATAAACAGAGGGAGGAATCTGCCTGTCAGGAGATTCAATGTCTCTATTCCCTCCGGCTCATCGCTGTACATCAAAACAAAAATATCGAAAAAGTCAAAGAAGATGTTTACTGTTATGAAAAAGGCCAGTAGTTTGCCCAGATGGTCGAGGGTCTCTCTGCCCACAATTTCCCTTTTGCTTGCCTTGGAAGTTATTATCGGCACTAATATCATAATTGCGGTCCCTGTAACAAGTGCGGATACTGCAAAATGTGGCGGCAGCAAAGGGGTATGCCAGTATTCCCTGGCTTTTACAACTGCGAAAAGGGCTCCATGAGGGGCGTGCAATACAATAAGGGCAAAAGGAACTGAAATGATAGCCAGCCACTTTTCCATTTTCTTATGTATGTGTATATTAGCCGTGCTTCCCCGTGCGATTTCAACTGCGTGGTACAGCTTTGCCAGAAAAATAAAACCAAAGATAAAGTAGGTCGTAGACGTATAAATGAGCATGGAAGTCATGTTTCTAAGCACCCATGGTATCAGCAACGTTCTCAGCGGAACTCCAACGTCCATTATCAGGTTTAGCACTGCAGCAATTAAGGAGAGAAGCCCTATAAGTATTGCGCGTAACCCGAGGGGTTTGTAGTCATTGCGATAAAAGGCATGTATCATCAGTCCGATAATGGTCGCACCTGCGCTGGCGCCTACAAAGAAGACGAAGCCTACTATGTATATCCCCCACGGTACCACGTCACTGGAGCCTGTAATTCCAGCCCCCTTGGTAAATAACAGAAAAATATTGTAGCCGCCCCAGCCGATTATACCCAGCAATATAGCAACAAAAATATTAAATGCCCTGCTTGTGTCTTTCACGATCTCAGTCCTCTAATACCTGTCGGAGGTGGCAGCGGCCTATACCATCTCATCGGTTTCTCCTTGGGCTGCGTTAAGTACCATATTCGTGGTTCGGTATTAACTCTCTCTTTGAGCCGGATGTTACGCTCTGATCTTATAAATTTTGAAACATCGCTATCCGGGTCATTGAAATTCCCAAAGTGCCTGGCCTTATTCGGACATACCTCTACGCATCGTGTCGTCCTCCCCCTCCTGGTCCGGTGTACACAGAAAGTGCACTTCTCCACCACACCGTCCCTTCGTATAGGTACAAGGGGGTTTATACGTTCATGGGGTATCTCCGGCTCCCACCAATTGAATCTCCTCGCATTGTATGGACATGCCGCCATGCAATACCTGCATCCGACACATTTGTTGTAATCTATCATGACGATTCCATCAGCATCTTTGTATGACGCCCCGGTTGGACAAACCTTAACACATGGTGCATTATCACAGTGCATGCATTGCACCGGCATATACCACTTATCTTTACGCAGCCTCTCATACATCATTGTTGTGCCCTCCCCGGGCCTTTCCGTGGGGTGGTAGTGGCCTTCCACGCCCATCTTTGATTCCGTCTCAAACACTATAATATATGGAGGGGAGATGGTGTCTGGAATATTGTTCTCTCTCTTACAGGCATACATGCACCGTCTGCAGCCGATGCACAGTCCAAGGTCTATCACCATCCCGAATTTTGCCTCTTGTATTACTTCAGGTATGTACTCAGGCTTTCCAGCATCCTGTCCCAATTTGCTTTTTGCTTCGATAACGTTGCTCACTGCCCGGATCTGGCGGGGCAGGATAGCTCCGGCTCCGACTACAGCGGCAAGTTTAACAAAATCTCTTCTATGCAGTTTTTCCATTTGTTAATTTCTCAACGCAAAGACTCAGAAGTCGCTCCATCTATCAATTAATTCAAATTCCTTTACTTGCTCCATTAAGAAGACTTATCCATGCTTCCAAATGTGTTGTGCCTGTTCTTGAACTGTTTCTTCCATCGGCATTACCTTGGACAGCACCGTATAAAGGAGTATTATCAGCGCTACCAATCCTAATGCCACTGATATCTCGGGAAATGTCGGGTGGTAGTACAACTCACCCATACCAGGATACAATGGGACCAACTGCCCAACTGATACAAGGTCAACGCGATACGCTATTATCGCCAATTGTATTATAGATGTAGCAATTAACAGTCCATTGACGGTTCTTCCCTTTTTAGATAACAATATTAAAAAGGCTACTATCAATCCTCCGATATTCATTGCAAATACAGGTGTATACCTGCCCGTCAGAATATTCCATGTCTCTATTGCCTCTCCTTTTGCGGTGTACTTGAGAATAAAATAATCGAAGAAGTCAAGGAACAAGGTTGCTACTACAAAAAAGGCAAGCAGCTTGCCCATGTGGTCATAAGTTTCCCTGCTCAAAAGCTCCCTCTTGCTTATTTTTGAAGTAATTATTGCAACTAATATCACTAGGGCAAATCCGCTTGCAACGGCAGATATCACGAAGTGTATCGGCAGCGCGGGAGTATTCCACATTTCCCTGGCTTTTACTACTCCAAAGATGGATCCTGTGAAGGCATGCACTATCCAGAGGGCATAAGGAACCGCTATAATACCCAGCCATTTTGCTATTTTTTCATCCCTTTCACTTGCCTTACCCCGTGTCATTTTTACTGTGTAGTACAGCTCTCCTGACAAAAGTACCATGAATCCGTAATAGCTTGAAGACGAAATAAGAAAAAGTGATTTCGTGTTGTGAAGTATAATGGGAACCTTTAAACCTCTAAAGGGAACACCGAGGTCAACCAGTACAAATTGTGTGGCGCCTAATATACAAAGAAGTGCTAAAAGAATTGCACGAGTTCCCATTGGTTTGTAGTCTTCACGTCCAAATCCGTGTATCAAAAATCCAACGATGGTTGCGCCCGCGCTTAATCCTATAAAATATGCCAGCCCTGATATGTATATTCCCCATGGAACCACATCACTTGAGCCTGTAAGCCCGGGGCCATGTGTTAAAAAACGCATCCAGTTGTAGCTGCCCAGGCCTATTACAGCCAATAATATTGCAATAAAGACGTAAAATGATCTACTTGTATTTTTCAAAACTTTATTCCTCTTATCCTTTCAGGGGGAGGCAGGGGTCTATACCATCTCATATGTTTCTTTTTGGGACTTGTCAGATACCATATGCGCGGCTCAGTAGTAAGCCCAACTTTGAGACGGAAGTTTCGCTCTGATTCAATTAATTTTGAAACCGTGCTGTCCGGGTCATTGAAATTCCCAAAGGTTCTTGCCTTGTTCGGGCATGCTTCAACGCATCTTGTGAACTTGCCCCTTCTTGTACGGTGTACGCAGA
>CAYFYW010000061.1:0-2548 GCA_964347425.1 uncultured Nitrospirales bacterium | reverse complement strand
TGGCTAAGATTGTGGCTACTACTGTAACCCTGGGTTCAGGTGGTTCCGGTGGGGTCTTTGCTCCTTCCCTGTTTATTGGCGCTATGTTAGGAGGGGCATACGGCCAACTCACTCAGGTTTTGGTTCCCGATATTGCCATTCCTCCAGGGGCCTGTGCTTTAGTAGGTATGGCCGCAGTCTTTGCTGGAGCAGCTCATGCTCCCATTTCTGCCATCCTCGTTCTGTTTGAAATGACCGGAGATTATAAAATTATCCTGCCCTTAATGATTGCCTGCATCATCTCAACCGTGGTAGTGAGACGATTGTCTACAGAGTCAGTCTATACCTTGAAACTGAAGAGAAGAGGAATAGATATCCAAAAGCTTAGAGACCTGGACTTGATGGAAACGATAATGGTTTCTGATGCCAGGGTTAAGGATGTAATCACCGTTGACGACGTTACTACTGCAAGTGATGCAAGGATGATAATGAGATCTACTAATCATAGAGGACTTCCAGTTATTGATCTTAAAGGCAATTTAGTGGGAATGGTTACCCGTAAAGATATAATTTATAAAGCCGTCGAGAAGGGGAAGACAGAAATTCCAGTCAAAGATATTATGACCAGGGATATTATTGTCTGCCATCCTGATGAAAACCTAAGAACCGCCCTGGAGAAATTAGGAGAAAGAAATATTGGACGAATCCCGGTAGTTGAGCGAGGTAACCACAGTCACTTAATAGGTTTGACCACTCGAAAGAGTATTATCGAGGCCTATAACAAGGCCTTGAAGAAAAGGGAAGAGGCTAAACTTAGATGAAGTGTCAAGACTTGCCCTAAACGCAGCTTCATATAACAGCCTGAGCCTTTTCCCCCCTCAATGTTATTCGAGAAAGGCAAAAAGATGGAAGATATTGAATTTGTCCGGATTAAGCCGAGACCAAGAAGTATGACTGATATAATAGTGAGAATAGTGGACAAAGTAAAAAAGATAAAGACGAGAAATACGAAAAAATGAGCTTGGCATTATTGTGGCTTGCTTTTCTTTCCTGCACATTGGCAATTCTTTATGCGGGTGTTAAACTTTCCAAGTATGGAGATATAATCGCTGAGAAGAGCGGGCTTGGAAGAGTGTGGATTGGAGTCGTTTTAATAGCCTTCGTTACTTCTCTACCGGAACTCTTTACAGGTCTGAGCTCAGTGGTAATTTTTGATACCCCTGATATTGCGGCAGGTGACGTATTTGGAAGCTGTGTTTTTAATATGCTCATTATTGCTCTTCTGGATATTTTAGAAAAATCATCTCCAATTTCTTCAAGAGTTCAGCAGGGGCATACTCTTTCAGCAGGATTTGGAATCCTTCTGCTTGCCATCGTTTCTGTCAATCTGTTTTTGAGCAATTTTCAGACAGAGACAGTTGCTGATTTCGTCTGGGTCGGTATATACACACCCGTAATTATTTTTCTCTATTTTATTGCTATGCGTCTGATTTTTTCCTATGAAAAGAGAAGCATTGCCGCCTTTGTAAGAGAGAAAGCCGAGGAGCTAAGGTACGAGAAAATTTCAAAAAGAAGTGTTTATTTTAACTTCTCAATTAATGCGTCCATAGTAGTTGTTGCAGCAATTTTTTTACCGGAGGTCGGTAAATCAATTGCTGAAATAACCGGATTGGGACAGACATTTGTCGGTAACGCACTTATTGCTATTTCCACATCGCTTCCAGAGGTCGTTGTGTCTGTTGGTGCAGTTAAAATTGGAGCAGGTGATATGGCGATAGGCAATTTATTTGGAAGCAACCTTTTTAATATTTTAGTTCTAGCTATTGACGATGTTTTTTTTGTAAAAGGTCCCCTGCTCTCCTCTGTTCAAATCACCCATATAGTCTCTGCATCATCTGCTATTGTTATGATGACAATTGCTGTTATCGGGCTGACCTACAGGGCGACCAAAAAACGGCTTTTTCTTTCATGGGATGCAATGGGTATTGTTATAGTTTATATCTTAAATCTGATGACACTTTATATGTTGAAATAGTTTTTTAAAAGAGATGTCCAATTTTATTTGCAGCGCACGGACCCTTTGACTATTCCTCTGTTGTTCCTGTATTTTGTATACAGTGCGGTGTCCGCTATATCTTAACATGAGGAGAAGTAATGCCTGAAACCAAATTAAAAGTAATTCTTCTGCGTTATACACCAAACCCCGAGGAGACTGTTGCAATGGCTGCAAAGCTCTGTTACAGCCCGGCAGACATCGCATCACTGAAAGACAGAATCGAGGCCAAAGACCAGAAGGCATTTGTAGAGAAGCTTGTAAAAATGGGACATATGAGCCCGATTGAGCACGTATCTTTTACATTTGCTATTGAGGGAATTTCAAGGGCGTGTTCCCATCAGCTTGTAAGACACAGACTTGCATCATACAGCCAGCAGTCGCAGAGGTATGTTAGTGAGGAGTCTGGTTTTGATTATATCATTCCACCGGTTATTATCGATGATAAAGAACTAAGAAAGATATTTATCTCTTCCATGGAGGAAGCCCAGAAGACATATAACATCATGGTAAAGA
>CAYFYW010000060.1:0-4233 GCA_964347425.1 uncultured Nitrospirales bacterium | reverse complement strand
AAATTTGGCACATGAAAAAGGCATTTTTATTGTAGCGGGTATTGCGGAAAAGGCTGGAGAGAAGTTTTATAACTCGGCAGTTCTCGCCGGCCCGGAAGGATTCATGGGCCTGTACCGTAAAACACACCTCTATTCTGAGGAGAATCTGTATTTCACACCTGGCGATACAGGATTTAAAGTATGGGATACGGGCATAGGCCGTATCGGAATTATGATATGTTTTGACTGGTTTTTTCCTGAATCCATGAGAAGCCTCGCCCTTTCAGGTGCAGATGTTGTTGCACACCCTTCAAACCTGGTTCTGCCTTATTGCCCGGATGCCATGCCTGTCAGGTGCCTTGAAAACAGACTCTACGCCGTGACTGCAAACAGGACCGGAACTGAGGAGAGAAAGGAGGGACAATTACTTACGTTTATAGGCCAGAGCGAGATCGTATCACCTGAAGGCAAGATCCTGATAAGGGCATCAGCATCCGAGGAAGTTCTGAAGGTTACAGGTGTTGACCTGAAGATGGCAAGGAACAAGGCATTGAACCCTTTTAATGATGTCCTTAAGGACAGAAGACCTGAAAAATATAGACAGTCGTAAAGCTGAGTTTTTTCAGCCGACCACCCTATATCCGGCCTTTCGGACGGCATCTGCAATTACATCCCTGTCTGTCGCTGAATCGTTATAGACAACCTTTGCCATTCCTATCGAAACATCCGAGGAACTTACACCATTTATTTCATCAATGGCCTTTTTTACACTCATAACACAGTGCTGACAACTCATCCCGTCAATCTTTAATGTGATCTCGGTCATTTGACCCCCTTATTAAATGTGGTTTGGCATTCTTTTTTGGTATCTTCCAGCCAATTATACTTAAATATTCTATTTAAAGCGTGAAAATAAAATATGAAGAGGTCTGGTGGTCACGCTTATCAAAAGAAGTAATCGTTTCCCAAACGATAATTGTGTGGTCAAATGACCATAAGCTGGTTATTACACCACAAATCATGATGCGAGGCGCTTTAACTATCTCTTAAAAAACAAGGGGTTCATATTGGCATGGAAGTTGCCTATGCTGAAATGAACCGGGGGGGATTTAAGTGATTCGAGACAAAATCGTCTACGCCTGACCAAGACCTGCTTTCTGGGAGTGATGAGCCTTTAAAGGGAACAACCTTTAGCATTTTTGTCCACCCCTGAAATTTTGTTCAAGAAAGGAGGTGAAAAGAATGAGAAGGTGTAAAAAGTCTGTGGGTATTATCATAAGCGCAATGGTTGCCTTGATTTTCTTGGTAACACCGAGCCACGTGGCAGCCAGCCCGTTATTCTCCCTTGATACATCTGCGGACTGGAACGCAGCCTTGACTGAAAATAAGATTCGACCGGTTATAGATCCCTATCCTGCGGCAAGTGAGCATTATGGTGTTTTAGGGGAGGATTACCTCTACTATGCTCCAGATCCACTTTTTGGAGGTGACCTTTTCGTAATGGATAGTATCCCTGAAAATCCAGATGCTGGTTTGGTAATGTACTGGGGCAATTCTGAGGCTAACAATAAAGAGTTACCACAACTTGCTGCCTGGGAATATGTCTACTCGGAGGATCCGAATCTTGTAGGAACGTTACTTAATCTCACGATTATGCCCCCCATGGGAATCTGGAGCGTCTCCTTAACCCTGAATGATGCATTAGGTGGCTGGGTTTCCTGGGACTGGAATGTGAACACGCCGGGGAATCCTTTTGGTCCTGGTCCGATAAATCCTGGAGCGCCCTATACTATAACCATCAATCCGATGGTCATGGGACCCCAGGCAGGGTCCACTTCATTCGCCTTGAATCCGGTTATAGGATTTGATCCAACAAAAGCCATCTCGATACAGGCGGATGAGCTCGCTGTTGGTCCTGCCGGTTTTGGCGGATGGGCTCAGTTTCCTGCAGTTCCCGTTGTAGGTGGGTCGCAGCCCTGGAATTACTGGAGTAGTATGTCTGTTACCCCTGAACCAGTAAGTTCGGCTCTCTTTATTATTGGTGGTGCCATCTTTGCAGGAAGGCGTTATTGGAAGAAAAGAAGAAACTCCAAGTATACGTAATCTGTAAATTATTTATGGGGGGCTGGTTAATCAAAGCCCCCCTTTTTTATTTACAAGTGGGATTGGCGACAACTGGCAGTCTCGATTAATTAATTAGTACGATCTCCTTCCGTGTTCATATGAAATTCAGCAATAGAAAGAATCATTTCCTGAATGCCCGTTCTCATGCTGTGTTCCCTTGATGGAGTCAGGCCTTGACAGCCTGTTGAAATGTAATCTATCCGTATGAAAAAAAGCTTTGTTGAGACTGTTGAAGAAACAGGGGTTGAATAAAACGGATTTCAGGTTATCTAATATACGCCTCGGTTACATATCTGCGCATCATTCTGTGGCTGTTAAAATAATACGCATTTTTGCCAATGGCATTCTGCATCATCCTTATCCATGTCTTACGGTTCATATAATAAGTGGGGATTATAGCACTTTCAAGCTTATTGTAGAGGTCTTCTGCGTCAATTTCATTTATATTGTTGTCAGGGCCTACCTCTGTTGGGGCGGGACCGATTGACCAGCCTGTAAATCCTTCTATATGCCCCTCAATCCACCACCCGTCAAGCACGCTGAAGTTTACCACTCCATTATGAGCTGCCTTCATGCCGCTTGTGCCTGACGCCTCAAGTGGTCTAAGAGGGGTATTGAGCCAGACATCTACACCAGAGACAATCCTCAGGGCGATCTCCATATTGTAATCCTTAATAAAAACTATATTAATCTTCCCTTTTAACCTCTGAATGTAAGAAAATATCCTTTCGATCGTCTCTTTACCTTTGCTATCCTTTGGATGTGCCTTTCCAGAATAGATTATCTGAACCTTACCTGCTGCGATTTTCTCAAGCCTGTCTATATCATTGAATAATAAGTCTGCCCTTTTATATGCTGTCGCCCTTCTCGCAAAGCCAATTGTAAGTTTTTCATAATCCATACCGACATCTGAGATGGAATTCACATAATCAATAAGCTTTTTCTTCGCCTCCATGTGGGCAGCCCAGAGTTCTTCATCAGGGATTACTCCTACCCTTACGAATATTTCAGGCTCATTTGCCCATCCAGGCAGATACTTGTCAAAGACTTTTTTAAAGCTTTCCGATGTCCACGTGTATGTATGAACTCCATTTGTTATGGCATTAATGCTGTATCCGGGGAACATATCCCGGGATACCATCCCGTGTTTCTTGGCAACTCCATTAACATAATTACTCAGGTTTAAACCGAGAAGGGTCATGTTAATACATTCCTCGCCTGCGAGCTTGCGCAGGACTTTTTCCGGAAAATAATCTCCCATCACACTGGTGTAAAGGTCATACGAAAACTTGTCGTGTCCTGCCTCAACCGGCGTGTGCGTTGTGAATACGCACAATTCCTTAACAGTCTCTATATCCCATATATACGATTCGTCCCAGACCTCTTCTATGTCTTTTTTATGCTCCTGTAATAATTCAAGCGTTAAAAAAGCTGCATGGCCTTCGTTCATATGGTATTTTTTAATCTGAAATCCCAGTTTGCTGAGCATTCTCACTCCGCCTATGCCAAGAATCACTTCCTGTTTTATCCTGTATCTCTCGTCTCCTCCATAGAGATAGCTTGTCAACTCTCTGTCTTTGCCGCTGTTTTCGGGCAGGTCGGTGTCAAGAAAAATGACGGGCACACTTCCACCTCTCAGGCTTTCTACAAAATATATCCATGCCTGTATATAGACAGTTCTGCCCTCAATTGAAATGAAGATTTTTTCAGGGGCTGTAGCCGTAAACATTGTTGGTTCCCATACGCAGGGTAACTCTTTCTGATGGCCTTTTTCATCTATGTCCTGTCTAAAGTATCCTTTGCGGCTGATAAGGGTGACTGCCACGAAAGGCACATTCAGGTCAGCAGCAGATCTCACCGTGTCACCGGCGAGTACCCCGAGACCCCCGCTGTAGGTGGGCATATCGTCCCTTAAGCCTATCTCCATAGAGAAATATGCGATCTTTGGTTCATAAATATGGTTTTCAAGTAATTTCATAATGTATTATTAAACCAAAATATTATATCAGAATCTTCTAATCAGTGATTTCAGCACCTAAAACGGTCCTAAACAGGCAAAACGAAAAAAACAGAAACATAGAAAGTCTATACATTAATCCAGAAAGAAAAAAAATACAAGACATATCGCGC
>CAYFYW010000059.1:0-2317 GCA_964347425.1 uncultured Nitrospirales bacterium | reverse complement strand
ACCTTCTGAGTGGAGAAGACCCTCCCCTGCTGCGGGGATATGATATTACACGAGGAAGAAAGGCTGGAGGAAAGGAAATCGACTACAACCTTATTTTTCTTTCGCCCTGTGATCCTTTTTATACCTCCAGGATAATGCTGGGAGAGCCCAGGCTCTTCCTTGGAAGAGACATTGGCCGTAACGGTCCTCCGGGAGCTGACTATTACGCTGTTCCACAACTACTTCCCCTTGGGAATCTCTTAAAGTTCTCATATCTTCAGTATGGAGAGCAAGATGACATCGAGATGATTGGGGAGGCCATTGACGAAAAGAAAAAAAGTGTGAATATTAATCAAATAATGGAATACGGCGGAGCTACATTATACAGTGATTTACATGAAGCGTCATAAATGAAACGCAAGTATTTAAGCAGTCTCATAATAAACTCTTTATCTTCGAAATAATTGCATCTCTTGAAATCTCTTCGTAATCAAGGAGTTCAGCGGGCTTTCCGCTCCTGGGCATTTTCCGGACAGCCAGAGAATACACAGGCACCGGACTTTCCGTAAGAGCACTTCTTACAGCTTCACCCAGACCTCCCTCTGCAAAGTGATCTTCAACTGTAACTATTGCCCTGGTTTTCCCTGCTGCTTCTTTAAGAGTTATCCGGTCAATCGGCTTAATGCTGTAGAGATCAATTACCCTGATAAAAATATTTTCCTTCTTCAATTCTTCATATGCACCGAGGGCCTCATGAACCGTAATCCCGGCGGCAACGACCGAAATAACATCATCCTCGCTCTTCCTCAATACTTTGCTTCCACCGATAGGGAACTCTTCATCTTTACTATAGAGAACGGGTGTTTCATTTCTGGTGGTTCGCATGTATACAATGCCTTTATGCTTTGCCATTTCCTCCACCAATCTTTCGGTTGACACCGCATCTGACGGATACAGCACCACACTGTTCAGCAGAACCCTGAACATGGCAAGGTCTTCAAGACCCATCTGGGAAGAGCCATCTTCACCTATGGATACGCCGGCATGGGACCCGCAGAATTTAATATTGGCACCTGCGTACTGGCTCATCCGAATCTGGTCATAGGCGCGGGTAAGAAACGCAGCAAAGGTCGAGACAAACGGGATCCTGCCCCTCGTCGAGAGACCAAGGGCCGTACCAACCATATTCTGCTCCGCGATATACATTTCAAAAAAGCGTTCTGGATGGCTGTCTCTGAATATCTCGGTATAGGTTGAATTACTTACCTCGGCATCCAAGACCACTATTTCCGGAAAACCGGGGAAAATCCTCTTCAATGCATTACCATAGGCCTTTCTCGTGGCAACGGGCTTATCAGGCGTATAAGAGAGATCTTTTATTTCACTGATTATCCGCCCCTCAGGACTCTGATTTTCAGGTTTTCGTATCTCTCCTCTTATTGACTTGTCAACTTCACCTAACTCTCCAAGCGCTTGCTGAAGATCTTCCTGTTTTATTGTCTTTCCGTGCCAGCCGTTTCGGTCTTCCACAAAAGATACACCTTTCCCTTTTACGGTTTTGGCAATGATCATGACGGGGCGATCTTTGACCCGAAGGGCCTTTTCATGCGCTGAAAGGATCTCCGGAAAGGAGTGTCCATCGATGACAATAGTTTCCCAGCCAAAAGAGGAAATACGCTTCTCATAAGCGTCGAGGTCATGCCCGTACATTGTCTCCCCGCGCTGCCCCAGGCGGTTGACATCAAGAATTCCGGTAACGTTGTCAAGTTTGTAATGCGCTGCGATTTGTATCGACTCCCACTGGGAGCCCTCGGACATCTCACTGTCGCCCAGGAGTACATATGTCCTGTATGGAAGCTTATCAATGTATTTTGCATTTAAGGCAATTCCAAGTCCGATAGACAAGCCCTGTCCCAAAGAGCCTGTCGGGGCTTCAACATACATAAAAGCAGTTGTAGCGTGGCCCTCGAGGGGGCTGCCGAATTTTCTCAAGGTCATAAGTTCTTCTTCTGTTAATCTTCCAGCTGCCGCCCATAACGCATAAAAAAGTGGTGAGGCATGACCTTTTGAAAATATTAGACGGTCATTGTTGGGATGTTGTGGATGGTCTACATCAAATCTTAAAATACCACCAAATAACAGCCCGGTCATCAAATCAGTAGCTGAAAGAGAAGACGTTGGATGGCCAGAACCTGCTTCAGTAGTGGAGACAAGAATAAAGTAACGGATTAGTTTTGCTATCTTCTGTAATTTTTCTTCAATGTTCACAGTGAACAATCCCTTTTTTTGTACCCAAATTGAGAGATTTTATAAAAACCACAGAGGTCACAGAGAGTTC
>CAYFYW010000058.1:0-1827 GCA_964347425.1 uncultured Nitrospirales bacterium | reverse complement strand
CTGTGACATTGTCAGGGATTATAGCATATCGGTATAACCTGGTGGTAGTCGCACAAACAATTCCGTTATTGCCGGGTCTGCCCGAGATATATTACTACCCCACATTTCCGGAGGTGTCTATAGAGGCAGGTATAGTGGCGTTTGCATTGTTTCTTTACACTGTTCTTACCAGGGTGCTACCCCTGGGAGATACAGTTCCCGGTGCCGGTTAATAAGGAGTATTGAATTATAGAATTGAGGTAATGTCAAAACTTTATAAAAGTAAACCGCAGAGCTTTTTTCTGTATTCTCAGAAAGGATCTTTCAGTTCCTGTTGTTGCCTTTTAACGAATTGATAAATGGAGGTGAAGAATTGAAAAAGCCACCTAACAGATTGAAAAATGCTTTTCTAAGTTATTGGGGTATCTGGATTATCCTGGGAGGTTTATTTATATTTTCAGCAATAAAAATTGTCGGCTTCACGCCTCATATTGGAGAGGAAAAAGAGGTTGCGGAAGCAGCAATAACTCCAACTTTCGGAGAACCCGAGTATCTCGGCTCAAAGAGGTGCAAAGATTGTCACTGGAGGGAATATGACACCTGGAAGGATACACTACATTCGAAGTTCGTACAATTTCCTGACGCGTATACAATCATCGGCGATTTTAAGAGAAACAGCAAACTGACCTTAAAAGTTACGAATCAGTCGACCAGGCTTAAAGGCGAAGAGATCACCACCACGATGTTCGAAAAAGACGGCAAGTTTTATGTGAACACAATAGGCACTGATTGGGAGGCTCATGACTATGAGATTGTTTATGTCCTCGGTATCAACAGGAAGCAAAACTACGTTACGAGATTTCCAAACGGTGAAATACATGTACTCCCTGTCGAATGGGATGCCAAGAAGAAGACGTGGGTTGACCTCAACGGCCTGAAAGGGAACTACCCGGGAGATGGTGTTTACTGGAGCGATCCGGGAAGTATCTGGCAATTAAAGTGCGGAGGCTGCCACGTTACCGGGCTAAAGGTAAACTATGACAAAGACATGGATTCCTTTGATTCGACCTGGGTTGATCTCGGCATAGGATGTGAGGCGTGCCACGGGCCGGGCAGCAACCATGTTAAGGCTGCCAGCGTATACTTTGATTACGAGAAGGAGACTATTGTTAACCCTGCAAAACTGCCCTGGCGCCTCCGCGCAATGGTCTGCGGCCAATGCCACAACTGGGGTGCAAGCACTTCTAAGGTTTATCCATATAAGGAAGGTTTCCCAAAGCAATACGGCTATCCATACGGCTACCTGCCGGGAAAACCCCTGTATCTGGCTTATAGTAAGGAGCCGAGGGAGAAAAAGAAACACCATCAGCAATACAATGAATGGGGTAAGAGCGAGCATGCGAAAGCAGGAATTATGTGTACTAATTGCCACAATGTACATCAAAAACAAATCACAAAAATTGCCATGACTAAACTTACTCCGGACAGCCTGTGTATGGATTGTCACAAAACACTCAAGAGAAGAGCGGCACACAGAATTCATACTTTCGGCAGCTGCGTTGCCTGCCATATGCCAAAGACGATAGGGCATGAGCACAGCCATACATTTCAATTTATTTCCCCTGAGCTGAGCATAAAGGCTGGCGGGGCTGAAAAACAGCCTAATTCCTGCAGTGGCTGTCATCACCATAAAGATACTCCATTAGAAAATCTTGTTGAATTCCTTGATGCCGTAAAAAAAGAAGATATGCCGAGGCCTTTTACGGTCCATGGAAAATAATGTAGTGAGTTATCAATGCATAACCTTAACAGGGAGGTACTGCAAGTTATGAAGAAGGCTATTTTATG
>CAYFYW010000057.1:0-3355 GCA_964347425.1 uncultured Nitrospirales bacterium | reverse complement strand
CAAATACTCATAGAGATCCATTTTTTTGCTACTGCGTTCAAAAGGAGATGGGATATCGATACCATCTGTGAAGTAACCGAGATCTCTTCCATCGCTCCCTCTTTCTTCAAAATAATCATCCGACGTAAATCCAAAAATTTTTTCAAGTGGAGCTTCCATATCCTCAGATAACTGTTGAATCGGCTCTTCCGATTTTGTAATATCTGAAGATTCGTGCTTTTCTTCAGATTCCCTTTCGATAGTTTCCTCGAGCAGGGGGTTTTCCATAAGTTCCTGATTCAATGTCTCTGAAAGCTCAAGCTGTGGTAGCTGTAAAAGTTTGATTGACTGCTGAAGCTGGGGGGTAAGTATTAATTTTTGACTCAGTTTAAGATCGAGTTTGTGTTCCAGTTCCATCAGAGCGTAAAGTCCTCTCCGAGATAAGTCGTTTTTACTAGCTTATTAGAAACGAGGTCATGAGGCACACCATGTGCAAAGATACGCCCCTCGTTTATAATATATGCTCTATCTGTTATCGACAGGGTTTCCCTTACGTTGTGGTCAGTGATTATTAGTCCGATTCCCTTGTCTTTGAGTTGCTTGATTGTCTTTTTTAACTCTATTACGGACAGGGGATCGATTCCAGCAAAAGGCTCATCGAGGAGAATAAAAAGCGGGTCAACTGCTATAGCCCTTGCTATTTCTACTTTTCGACATTCTCCTCCTGATAGCTGATACCCGCGTTTTATGGCAAGAGAAACAAGCTTGAATTCCTCAAGGATGTCTTTGAGTTTTTTCTGTCTTTCCCCCCGCCGGATATTCGAGATTTCAAGAACTGCCTTTATATTATCCTCAACACTCAATTTTCTAAAGATCGATGTTTCCTGAGGTAGATAACCAATACCCTTTCGTGCCCTTATGTACATTGGCGAGTTGTTGAGGTTCTCGTTATTAAGAAATATTGCGCCATTATCCGGATTTACAAGTCCAAGTATCATGTAAAATGTCGTGGTCTTCCCTGCACCGTTTGGACCGAGGAGGCCTACAACCTCCCCCGAGTTTATATGTAAACTTATATCAGTAACGATATTTTTCCCATTGTAACTTTTTTTTATACCTTTAACTTCAAGAGACTGCATTTTCTATTCCTGATGTTTTTTTAGAACTAAACGGCTCCCTTTGACTATTGTACGCTCATCCTTAATAAAATAAATTATTTGTGTCCCTGTAATCACATTTTCTCCATCAACAGCCTTTGGTTCACCGTTAAAAATTATTTTCTCTTCTTGGCCGAAGTAGGTTGCCGCATTTGAAAAAATAACACGCTCTTCATTCTGGACCCTTACATTCCCGTAGGCATGTATGTTTGTAATTTCCCCTTTAGAGTTATTATAAGAAACCTCCATCTTATCTGCATAAATTACGATGTCTTCGCTTTTTGCGACTACCGAGCCCTCAAAAATAACAGTGTTTTTTTTATTATCTGCCGTAAGTGTTTCGGAAGTTATTACTAGAGGTTTTCTTTTTGCTGCTGAGACAGGAACGGCAGACAGGCAAAGAAGAGTTAATAGTATTATAATGAAAGCACTTTTATTGGTAAAAGACACCTTCGACATTCTGAAGTATCCTTATCTGTTGATCTTTGATTTTTGCTGTTAGTCCGATTCCCTCAATCAGAAAATTATTGCCCTGAAACTTAATTCTGTCCTTGCTTGTTACCACTCCACTTTCGCCATTCCAGGTTAAGGAGTCTGTAGTCAGCTTAGCATCTTCTACAGCTATTTCTATGGGTTTATTAATGGCAAGCTTATTTCTCTGAATATTGTAAATCCCGCTACCGCCTCTTAAGGTGTATTCACGCTCGTGATACATCTTCATTGTCAAATCATTGAGGATAATTTTTTTATTTCCTTCAGGGAATGTTGCTTTTTCGGCAATGAGTTCCCATTTGATTTTATCACTGTCTTTATGGGTTAGATGGAATCCACGCATAGAAGATGTCTTATATGAAGGGTATGTCTTTACACCATTCTCCCTGTAGCTCATTACAACCAGGAACGCGACAGCCACTATAACCAATAACAATAAGCGGAATCTGCTTTTCATCTATGCCTTAATTTTAGTCTATCACAAAGGGTATGGCATGTAAACCCCGCCATTTTTATTATTTACCCCGTTAGAGGACGAAGTTCTCTAACGGTTTACCAAGTTCTTGGGGAAAGGTGTCTTCATAATAAATTTTTCTTGACAAAAATCTTTTTATACTGTATTTTTTCATACTCAAGAGAAGTGACTCTTTAGTAAATTTTTTCTTAAAGGGAGAGGAGGTAGATAATTGTATGCTTTAGGTACCCACTTGTTAGTAGAGTTGGGGGAATGCAGCACAAAAACCCTCAGTAATTTGAAAGAAGTTCAGGATATTTTAATCACTGCAGCTAAGATAGCGCACGCCACGATTGTAGAAGTAGCCTTCCATGAGTTTAGTCCGTTTGGAATAAGCGGCATGGTAGTAATAGCTGAATCCCACCTGAGTATTCATACATGGCCTGAATACAAGTATGCAGCAGTTGATATATTTACGTGTGGCAAAACTCTCAAGCCCAAGAAGGCGGTAGAGTATCTTATAGAGAGATTTCAGAGCAAGAATCCGTCGGTTGTTGAGGTGAAGCGCGGTATACTGTCTCCGAGAGAAATGAATCTGCCACATAAGGTAAGCGAAAGTGAATCCGGGAATACACAATCACATACGAACGAGCTGCAACGACCCGTATATTCTATGACTTCTTAATTCAGGCATGTAGTTACTTCAGGAATGCATTCAGTAGTTCCGAGTTGAACCTTTCCAATATTTTTATTTGGTGTGCCACCGCCTGTAAACTCAAAATCGCATCATATTAACCCAAAAACTGCAATTAGCCCCCGTAAAATTTTTAACATATAACGGGGCAGGCACAGATTTCACAGATTAATCAGATTATTTCGTAACAGTTCAGCTATACTTTAATAAAGGATAAAAGAAATAAAAACTAAAGATTAGACAGTATATACAAGATGAACAAGATATGTAACTAAAAAAAAATAATAAAAAATCTTGTAAATCTCGATGCGAGTCTTCGCTGAGAGTCGCTTCGACCTGTCAAAATATTTTTATAATTTCATGATTAAAATTAAAAAAAATATCCTGATTATCCTGTTAATACTGTCAAAATTCTTTTAATAGGTGAACTTTAACATTATTTCTAATTTTAAATATTATAGTTTTATAATATCTGTGCCATCTGCGTAATCTGTGGATTATATTAAGTCTGGTAAATAGAATACCACGTGGGGTATCCTACTGTGGTCTGTATCTGTCTACGACTTGTAGAGTGGTTTT
>CAYFYW010000056.1:0-3621 GCA_964347425.1 uncultured Nitrospirales bacterium | reverse complement strand
CTGGCTTTACCGGCTTCATTTATTCCCAAAATAGCTGAGGCTGTAAGCGGCAAAAAGCCTTACCTTGTGTGGCTTGAATACCAGGACTGTGCTGGAGACACAGAGTCCTTATTAAGGGCAACTAAGCCCACAGTAGGAGAAATAGTCCTCGATATCCTGTCAGTCGATTACCATGAAACAATAATGGCGCCAGCAGGATATCAGGCAGAGAAATCGCTCATGGATGTAGTGAAAAATTATAAGGGCCAATATTTCGTTGTTGTAGAAGGGGCCATACCAGTGAAGGATGGCGGCGTTTATTGCTGTATTGGCGGCAGAACAGCGGTTGATCTTGTACGTGAAGTTTGCGGCAATGCCCTGGCAACGATAGCAGTCGGCACATGTGCTACCCATGGTGGAATTCCTAGGGCACTTCCTAATCCTACCGGAGCGGTGGGTGTAAAAGAAGCGGTCCCAAATGCAACAGTAATCAACATACCCGGATGTCCTATGAATGTAGAGAATCTCACCGCCTGTATTGTTCATTATCTGACATTCGGATCACTCCCCCCAACAGATAAATACGGCAGACCTTACTTTGCTTTTGGCAAAAGAATTCACGACAATTGTGAAAGAAGGGCGCATTTCGATGCCGGTCAGTTTGTACAGCGTTGGGGTGACGAAGGACACAGACAGGGATGGTGCCTCTACGAAATGGGATGCAAAGGGCCGGAGACATTTCATAACTGTCCAACCATTAAATGGAATGAAGGTACAAGCTGGCCTGTACAAGCAGGCCATGGGTGTGTCGGATGTTCCGAGCCGTATTTCTGGGATACGATGAGTCCATTTTACAAGAGACTTCCGAAAGCCCCTGGATTTGGCATCGAACATACTGCTGACAGAATTGGCGCTGGACTAGCCGCAGCAACAGCCGCAGGTTTTGTAATTCATGGAATCGGCAGGGCAGTCAGACATTTAAAGAAAGAAGAAGAACAAGAAGAACAAGAATAAAGGAGGTGGATAGCAGTGGCAAAAAAGTTGGTTATAGATCCTATTACAAGAATTGAAGGGCATCTCAGGATTGAGGCAAAGGTTGAAAATGGCAAGGTTGTTGATGCGTGGAGTTCAAGTACAATGTTCAGAGGGATCGAACTCATCCTGAAAGGAAGAGACCCGAGAGATGCATGGTACTTTACACAACGTATATGAGGTGTCTGAACTACGGTGCATGCAACCGCCTCGGTGAGAGCGGTCGAAGACGCTTTAGGTATTACAATCCCTGACAATGCAAGGATTATAAGAAATCTAATCAGCGGAATCCAGTATGTGCAGGATCATGTGATCCACTTCTATCACCTGCACGCGCTTGACTGGGTTGATATAGTAAGCGCTCTGGGTGCTGATCCCGCCAAAACTTCAGCCCTTGCACAATCAATATCCGACTGGCCGAAATCAAGTACAGACTATTTCAAAGGCATTAAGGATAAACTCAAGGCCTTTGTTGACAGGGATCAGCTCGGTCCTTTCTCGAATGCTTATTGGGGGCATCCTGCTTACAAACTACCCCCTGAAGCCAATCTCATGGCAGTTGCCCACTACCTTGAGGCGCTTGATTGGCAAAGGGATGTGATCAAGATACAGGCACTACTCGGCTCAAAAAATCCACATGCCCAAACATATATCATAGGAGGCATGTCCATACCTGTCGATCCGAACAGCCAGCATGCGCTTAATGCAGGCAGCATTGCCCTTATATCTGGACTCGCACGAGAGGCAAAGGATTTTGTGGAAAAGATTTATATTCCCGATGTCCTTGCTGTTGCCCCTTTCTATCTGGACTGGGCAGGTTACGGCGCAGGTGTCGGCAACTTCCTGAGTTATGGTGAATTTCCAAATGATAATGAAAGCAACACGGATAATCTGTGGCTACCTCGCGGTATTATTCTCAACAAGGATCTTTCAACAGTTCATAATGTCGACCATAACAAGGTTACAGAATACGTTACATATTCCTGGTACAATTATTCGGACAGCGACAAAAAATCAAGACACCCCTGGGACGGTGAGACAAACTACAAATATACCGGACCTCAACCTCCGTACGAATATCTGGATACAAACTCCAAGTATTCATGGCTCAAGGCCCCGCGCTATGATAACAAGGCCATGGAAGTCGGCCCGCTATCAAGGATGCTTGTTGCTTATGCTTTAGGACATACAAGAGTGCAGGAGGTAGTAAACAGCGTTCTTAAAACACTAGGTGCCGGTCCTGCAGCCCTTTTCTCAACGCTCGGGAGAATTGCCGCAAGGGCTGTAGAAACACTGGTTACTGCCGAGCAGATTCCTGTATGGATGAATGAGCTTGCTGCAAATATGAAAAAAGGAGACCTGAAAATCCACAGCGGCGAAAAATGGGATCCCTCTGAATGGCCTACGGAGGCGAAAGGTTACGGTTTTCATGAAGCTCCAAGAGGCGCTCTCGGTCACTGGATAAAAATCAAGGACAGAAAGATTGAAAACTATCAGTGCGTTGTCCCCGGTACATGGAATGGTTCACCAAGGGATGCCGATAACCAGAGAGGCCCCTATGAAGAAGCCCTCATCGGAACTCCTGTAGCCAACCCTGAACAACCAGTTGAGATTCTCAGGACAGTCCATTCTTTCGATCCGTGTATGGCCTGCGCAGTGCATGTAGTCGATCCGGACGGCAATGAGGTTACAAGGATAAAGGTGAAATAGAAAGGAGGGATGGATATGAAAAAAGGACTTAAATTTGGTGCAATCCCAAGATTAAGAGTCTACATATGGGAGTTCCCTGTGAGGTTTAGTCACTGGATCAACGCCTTCTGTATCCTTTTCCTCTCAATTACAGGGTACTATATCAGCAACCCCTTTATTCTTGCTCATTCCTCAAATCAGTACGTAATGGGATGGATACGATTTCTTCACTTTACATTTGCTTATTTGTTCCTCATGAGCGTAGTATTCAGGATTTACTGGGCCTTTATGGGTAACAGGTTTGCATCCTGGAAGGAGTGTTTTCCTTTTTCAGCCAAGAAATCAAGGGACTTTGTACAGGCCATCAAGTTCTATTTACTTATATCGAAAGACCCTCCTTATGTAGCTGGCCATGCCTCCCTGGCAGCATTTTGCTACTTTATTGTGTATCTGTTTTTCATCTTTCAAATAATTTCCGGATTTGCGATATATTCAGTAAACCACTCCGGATTAATCTGGACGATACTCGGGGGATGGCTTCTCAACATTATGTACCTTCCGACGATCCGTCTATATCATCATCTTATTATGTATGTGATATTGATTTTTGTTCCCATTCATATTTATGCAACATGGTATATGGACCCAAATGAAAAAAACGGACTGGTGAGTTCAATTTTCAGTGGTTACAAGTTTATTGACGAGAAACACCTAGGTTAATGAAAACAGGTTGCAGCCCCGGAAGACAAGAGTATTAAAATAATTTTCCGGGGCTTATTTTTCTTTATTCGCAATAAGTTATGGATCATCTCCAAAATAGTTGGTAAAATCCGAAGGACGTAAAGTCCCGCGTAAAGCGGCGAGGCCGCAACGCGGCTTTTCGCCGATGGGAAAACGTCCCTATTCGGGATTCAAGGGGTC
>CAYFYW010000055.1:0-5138 GCA_964347425.1 uncultured Nitrospirales bacterium | reverse complement strand
GCATCCTTTATCATCTGCAGGGCAGCACGGTCTTTAACCGAACCACCCGGGTTGTACCGTTCAAGCTTTGCATAGATTTCAACATTTTCATTCATGCGTGCAGTTACCCTGTTCAGGCGAAGTAAAGGGGTTCTGCCAATGGTATCAAGAATGTTTCCATCAAGAGTATTATTAATCATTGAAAATTTCTGTGCTGATGTATCTTTCGCCTGTATCCGGAAAAACAGTTACAACTTTTTTATTGCTCCCGAGTTCCTCTGCAATTTTAAGTGCAGCGTAAAAATTTGCACCCGATGAGATACCGCAGAGAATACCCTCCTGCCTTATCAACTTCCTCGTCATCTCATATGCGTCCTTATCGGAAACCTGAAGAATTTCATCGATGATATCTGTATTAAGCACCTCTGGTATAAATCCCGCCCCTATGCCCTGAATGCCATGAAGTCCCTGTTCGCCCCCGGACAGGACCGGACTCTTTAAGGGTTCAACAGCAACAATCTTTACGTGCTCTCCAATTACCTTTTTCAATATCTCGCCGACACCCGTAATTGTTCCTCCTGTTCCAACGCCTGCTACAAAGGCGTCAACGCTTCCCAGCTGATTAACAATCTCCCTCGCAGTAGAGATTCTATGTGCCTCCGGGTTTGCCGGATTACTGAACTGCTGTGGCTGAAAATAGCCCTTCTCATCAGCCAGCTCCCTTGCCTTTTTGACCGCACCGATCATATCCTCAGAACCCCGGGTCAAAATTAATTCTGCCCCAAAGGCCTTTAACATATTTCTCCGTTCAATACTCATTGTCTCGGGCATTGTAAGAACAAGCTTATATCCCTTTGCCGCACAAACAAAAGCAAGGCCGATTCCGGTATTACCAGATGTCGGCTCAATAACAGTATCCCCTGGCCTGATTTTATTTTCTTTCTCTGCAGCCTCTATCATTGAATTGCATATCCTGTCCTTGATAGAGCCGCATATGTTAAAAAACTCAATTTTCGCAAAAATCTCGGACACACTGCCCTGAACCAACTTATTAATCCTGACCATGGGGGTATTACCGATCAGCTCTAATACTGAATTAACCGGTTCTGAGTAAAAAAATGACTCTCTCATGTTACCCTCTGCAAACGTGAATATTTTTCTATTTTAGTAACTACTCAGATTGTCAGGTTCACGGTTGGTCGCCTGAACCTTGAACCCTAGAACTGTGAACCTTAGTAGTTATCTATTTTAATAAATTGCGATTAATACAGGAAATAATATTATACACCGAGGAGAAATCTTTAGGTCCGCGATTATAGAAATTCTGAGGCAGCCCTTGCGATATTTACCGATCACCCTCTACTCCGTATCATCATAATCCCTGAGTAAAGGATCAAAGACCCCCCGAGCAGTGCCGCAATACCGGGCACCTCATGTAAAAAAATCAGGGCTAATATAATCGCGCCTACAGGTTCAAGGTACCCGAGAATCGCTGCCTCATTCGCCTTTACGCTTTTAAATCCCTGAACATAAAGCAACGGCGCAATAGTGGAATGGATTACACCGAGAGTTACAATATAAGGGAACGCCTGCAGCGTGAGATGTATCTTGAGAACAAAAGGTAAAAGTATGAGAGCAACAAGAGTATTCTGTATAAATACAATAAAAAGCGGAGCGTATTTTGATGCTATTCCCCTGACAATTAAGATTAACGACGCATATGCCAGGCCGGACAGAACCCCGGCAATGATACCACGGCGCTCACTGTCTGCCAGAGATATCCCCTCGCCAGAGGCCGGTGTTCCGAGTATAAGCCATAATCCAATAGATGAAAGGATGATTGCAAACCACGCTGTTCTAAGAATCCTTTCCTTTAAAAAAATGGGGGCCATCAGTGCAACAAATATTGGAGCGGTATAGTGTGTAAGTACAGCATTTGCTATTGTTGTATGCGTAAAAGCAAAATAAAAAAGGAATGTATTTGCAAGGAAGCAGACCGGTACAAAAAAAAGCAAAAGAACGCTTTTAGCGCTGCTGTCAGCTCCTACAGCATTTTTCATCTGTCCTGTGAATGATAATATCAGCAGCTGAAGCATTCCTGCAATAACAGCCGGATAAAAAATAATACCTGTCGTCGGCAGACCGGTTTTTCTTACAAATACTCCAAGGGAACTCCATATAAGGATAGCAATGATTATTTTTACATAACCCATTTAGGAGAAAAAGTAAAACTTAAAATTTAAATATCAAAATTAAGGATTTTTTCTCAAAAATATTCTTTTTTCGTGACCCTTGAACTCTTATTTACTTCCTATAGTTCAACATTCTTGGTCTGTTGAAGGACAAAGGATCTTACCTGCCTGGCGGGCAGAAGTTTCTGTAAGACCCTGCCTTTCTCAACGAACGGGTCAAGTATATTGACGAATTTTCCGCCGCACCGGCATCTATGTTTTACTTTTTTGTCTGGAACAATGAGTGAGGACCTGCATTTCTGACAGCGTAAAACCATTTTACTGCCGGACCACTTGCCCCTTTTGGCAAGAGGTTTACCTTCCACCTCCATAATGTCCATGGCAAAATCTACAACCGGGGCATTGCTTATAGACGTGCCTATTCCATAAGCATTCACAAAAGGATTCAAAATCGGAAGGTCCTGTTCTTTTATTCCACCGCTTACAAAGAGCTTTATATTTTTGTATCCTCGCAAATCGAGCTCCCATCTTACCTCCTCAAGAATTCGAAAGAAATCTCCCCTTCTTGATGTCGGCGTATCGAGCCTGATTGCAAAAAGCCTCTGCCCCAATGCCTCTGCAACATTAAGAGCCTCGAATTTTTCGTCAAGAAATGTATCAATAAGCACAACCCTCTTAAATTTAGGTTCCAATACCTCATCGTACGCCTTTAGGGCATCAACCGTGGAACCCATACAGATTACCAGTGCATGCGGCATTGTTCCCATGGGGTCTTCACCTATAATCTCACCTGACTTTACGACAGCGACGCCGTCACAACCTCCTATGTATGCATTTCTCTCTATCATTGGAGCTAAAACAGGATGCATTCTCCTTGCACCAAAGCTTATAACAGGACGCCTGCCTGCCAGTTTTTTAAACCGTGCTGCCTTTGTAGCGATACCAGATGCCTGACATATAAGTCCCAGTAAGGCTGTCTCAAAAACACAAAAATCCTGATATTTACCTTCAATTTCCATTACAGGCTCATAAGTATAAAAAACCGTACCTTCCCTCAACGCCCTTACTTTAACAGGAAGGTTTTTAATAAGATATGCAACTTCCTCCATCCCGGCAAGCACAGCCCACTGCCATCCATGGGGGAGGCTTTTGGCAATAAATTCCGCCTTTACAACAGGGTTAATCTTTTTGGCTTTAAGGATTTTCAGGGTGCGCTCGAAATAGACATCTGTAATTTTACCGTTGATTATTTCTTTCGCGTCAGCGGTATGAAACATGTTTCCTCCACAAAAAAGTCAAGAGTTAAAAATTATAAATTAAAAGTTTAAATCGCTACTGTCCGGCAACAACATTCAGCAACCACCTAAAACATAAGACATTATTAAAGTACTTTGTCTAAACACGTTAAAGAAATGGTTTTATTTGTCACCCCGAACCCTGTGCTGAACTTGATTCAGTATCGTTTCGGGTTCTCAGATCCTGAACTTGATTCAGGATTGTTTTTATGAGATGCTGAAATAAATTCAGCATGACATGTAAGTGGACACTAATGAGTTTAAATAAAAATTCAAAAAAATAGACCGCATCTGAAATTCTTAACTTTTAACTATCCTCACCCCCAGTACGTTCTTCATAATCCTCAGTGCTGCATCATGGTCTTCCTTTGACAGACCTGCAACTCCATCTTCGACTACTGTAACCTTATAGTCCCTCAAGACAGCATCATAAGCAGCAAAAAGGATGCATATATGCGTAACACATCCGGTAAGCCTCAATTTTGTAATTCCGAACCTTTTCAGCGTTTCATCAAGCCTTGTATCGAAGAAAACTGAATATGTTGTCTTTTCAATAACGATGTCATTCTTTCCCGGTTTGAGCTCATTAACTACTTCTGCCCCGTTTGTTCCCTTGACTGAATGAGCCGGCCAGCCAAACCTGGAAAATTCCCTGTCATCCATTTCATGGGCATCGCAGATATAGATAACAGGGCCGCCTTTTACCCTTGCGTTTGTTATTTCTTTTTTTATCGCCGGAATAACCTCTCTCGTCGCCGGTACCTCCAGAGGTGAACCTTCAAGGACAAAATCATTTAACATGTCTATTACGAGCAGAGCTTCTTTTGACATGAAAACCCCCGTATACTTATTCATTATCCTGATCCTTACAGGATGTCTTCCTTGAATTTCTCCTGCAGTGCCCTTTCAACCGCTTCTGGCACCAGCCCTGTTACTTTCCCATTAAATGAGGCAACTTCCTTTACCATGGTTGATGAAAGAAAAGTATATTCTTCGCTTGGCATCATAAAGACAGTCTCAATATCTGCATTAAGGCGTCTGTTCATAAGGGCCATCTGAAGCTCATACTCAAAATCTGAGACTGCCCTGAGACCGCGTATTATTGCGATACTATTTTTGTTTTTTGCATAATTAACCAGAAGACCTTCAAATGTCCCTTCCCGTGCGCCTTTCAAATCTTTAACTGATTCTTTTATTAATTCCAGTCTTTCCTCAACGCTAAATAATGGATGTTTTTTTTGACTCGCCGCAACAGCAATTATCACATCATCAAAGATTTTCAGGGTCCTCTGAATCAGGTCTATATGACCATTGGTAATAGGGTCAAATGTGCCCGGGTATATTGCAATTTTACTCACAATTCAACCTCCTGCTATATGGTTTACACCTGATTACACCGATTTTAATTATGATTACACAGATTTTCTCTCTACTCTCTACTTGCCTGTCCCCTTGTCCCTGACGCTTCGGGACTTTACGGGTCTACTCTCTACTTTCTTCATATCTGTGTAATCTTTATCTTTTTATCTGTGTAATCCGACATCTTTTTTAGATGTCTGATAAAGACTGAGTACTGTATCGCCATAGACATAGTCCTTCATCTTTTCCAAACTGTTTAACCTTTCAGGCAATTGTTTCTTGACAAAATGTTCCGCAACAACCAGTCCATCAT
>CAYFYW010000054.1:0-2214 GCA_964347425.1 uncultured Nitrospirales bacterium | reverse complement strand
AGTTTCCGGATTACGTAATCCGTATTTTCCATTTCAAGATAGCTCTGATTTGCAAAGACATACCTGAACCAGAAACGGAAAAAATTGTCCTTAATAAAATAAAGTCCTTTCTTGCTCTTTTCGGGCATAGACTCTGTAACAGGAATCTGTCTTTCGAGAAGGCCGAGATCTATTAGCATATTAAAATAGCCGGTAAGATTCTGTGTTGAAGTCTTAAGCCTGGATGCAATGTTGCCCAGTTTTCTTTCCCCTTCGGCAATTGTCTTCAGAATAGAAAAATATGTCGTGGTTTCTGTTACTTCTTCTGAAAGAAGAAACCTTGGCTCTGCATAGAGGTACCCTTTGCTGCTTAATATATGTTCATGAATATTCTTAAAAAGAGACTTTTCAGGATTGAAAATCTCGATGTATTTAGGCACTCCGCCGATCACACTGTAAAATTCTATGAGTTTTTCAAGGCCGATCCCCGGAAAGAATTCTTTAAATTCTCTGAATGTGAGAGGCATGAGATGTAACTGCCCCGTTCGCCTTCCATAAAGCGGGCTGCTGTATTTGAGGGTTGTTGAATACATCATGTTTATCAGAGAACCGCACAGTATAACTAAAATATTCTTCTCTTTAATCTTTTCGTCCCATATTCTCTGCAGGATTGAAGGGAAGGCGTTGTTTACCTTTGTCAGATACTGAAACTCGTCAATTACAAAAACAATCTTTCTGGAAAAGTCCGCCTGCCTGAGCCAGTAATCAAAAAGGCTGTCCCATGTAGTAAATTCAACTTCTGCAAGATGGGGATCATTCAGATACTCTGACAAGGACTTCTGAAGCCTGCTGATTAATTCCGGTTCAAGCTGCTTGTCCGCGAGGTAATAGATTCCCGGCTTTTCCTTTAAGAATTCCTTAATGAGAGTTGTTTTCCCCACCCTTCTCCTGCCATAAATGACAATGAGCCCCGAGCCTTTTTTTGCATACTCCGATTCAAGGGCAGAGAGTTCCGTTCTTCTGTCTCTAAACACATTCATCGGTTTTAAATTATCATAATTGAAAACCGATAATTTGTCAATGGTTAATTAAATATTATAGTAACGTGAAAAAGCAGACTAACTACTTAACCTATTAACCAAACCGGCTTCTTGAACCTAACCCGATTACTTTTGAAAATAATTGGGTAAAGGTAAAGGTTAAGGTCAGGAGGCCGGTGTAGTAATTAGGTCAAGGTAAAGTGTATTCAAGTTCATTTCGTCATAAATTTTCTTCCAATGTCTTCATTATTTGGGTTAATCTATCATTAAAACATGAAACCATCAATGATAATCAAATTCTGGGGAGTCCGTGGTTCAATTCCCAGCCCGGGTGCGTCTACCGTTCGATACGGGGGTAACACTCCCTGTGTCAGCATTGACCCGGGATCAGATAAAATCCTGGTACTTGACGCCGGAACCGGTATACGTGAGATGGGTAAAGCTGTAGCAGAACGTATTACCGATATATATATTCTTCTGTCCCATAATCATTGGGATCACATCCAGGGATTCCCGTTTTTTATTCCCTTATACCGGTCAAATCAAAAAATATATCTGTTTCCCACTTTACATGGTGAGGAATTGTTATGCTCTTTGGTTGAGCAGATGGACGGCGCCCATTTCCCTGTAGAACAGGAAATTTTTGCATCTCAATATGAGTGTGTATCACACAATCCTATCAGTTTCCTACTCGACCAGGGATTTAACATCTCACGGATTGCCACAAATCACCCCGGTGGAGGCTATGGTTATCGAATTGACAATGAAGGCCACTCTGTAGTTTATATTACAGATAACGAATTAATTCCGCCATACAAGAAGGTTACTGAATTTGATGAATTTATCCCCTTTTGTGCTAATGCAGACGTATTAATTCATGATGCCCAATATCTTGAGCAAGATATGCCTAACAAGCTTGGATGGGGGCACAGCCTTGTAAGTCAGGTGTGTGAACTGGCTGAAGCGGCAGAGGTCAGACATCTGATACTCTTCCACCATGACCCGGACCGGACGGATAATGAAATTGATTCCATTCAAGAGACTGCCCGGGCCCGGTTTAAAAAAAATAACCTCCCTATTAAATGTACCGCTGCATTTGAAGGCCTCGAACTGAAGATATAAAAAAACATGAAATGCACTTTAGGAATGTCCATCTAAATAATAATTTTTATGTAATATCATATAGTTACAATCT
>CAYFYW010000053.1:0-8375 GCA_964347425.1 uncultured Nitrospirales bacterium | reverse complement strand
GCAGCTGCACAGGCAAGCTGATTCCCGGTATATGTGTGCCCGTGGAAAAAGGTCTTTAATTCTTTGAACTCTCCCAAAAATGCCCTGTAGATTTTTTCCGTAGTGATGGTTGCGGCAAGTGGGAGGTAGCCGCCAGTGATTCCCTTTGCAAGGCAGAGGATGTCAGGGCTTACCTTTTCGTGTTCACAGGCAAACATCCTGCCTGTTTTTCCAAAGCCGGTTGCTACTTCGTCTGCGATCATGAGTATACTGTATCTGTTACAGAGCTTTCTTACACCTTTTAGATATCCTGGCGGAGATACAATCATGCCTCCCGCTGCCTGCACAACAGGCTCAATAATTAAACCCGCTATTTCTTTATGATGTCTCTGCATGATTTTTCCCATTTTTTTGAGACAGAGGAGCTGGCAGGTCGTACGCTTTTTGCCGAGCTCACACCGGTAACAGTGTGGTGACGGTGCCTTATAAGAATTGAAGAGCAGTGGAGCGAATATATTATGAAAAACGTCAATTCCACCGACGCTTACGGCACCTATCGTGTCGCCGTGATAGGCATTATTCAGGGAGAGAAATTTTGTTTTGCCTTTAACTCCATTGTGTTTCCAGTACTGAAAGGCCATTTTAAGCCCTATTTCTACGGCAGTTGAGCCGTCGTCAGAATAGAAGACTCTGGAAAGCCCTTTTGGTGCTTTTTTTGAAAGACTTTCAGCTAGTATTGCTGCGGGCGGATGGGTAAGACCGAGGAGGGTGGAATGACTTATTTTATCAACCTGTTCTTTTATTGCGTTGTCAATCGCTTTTTTCCTGTGTCCGTGGACAGTTACCCAGACTGACGATACTCCATCAAGATACCATCTGCCGGAAATGTCTTTCAGAAAAGAACCTCGCCCTTCAGTAATAATTATCGGTCTCTCATCTGTCCACTCTCTCATCTGTGTGAATGGATGCCACAGGTATTTTTTGTCGATTTTTTCAATATGCTTTTTATGTAATTGGATGGTCAATATAGGCTCCTGAATTGTTCATCGCTTCAATCTTTTTCTTGTTGCGATTATATTAACACAATTTTTTTGTCAGATATGGGACATTTTAGGGTTTTGTGAGACAAAACCCGTTTTGTCGGGGCTTTACAAGGCCAAACCCTCAAAGTTATAATAAAAAAGTGAGCAAGAGAACAGTAGTATTTCTCATAATATTTTCTATACTTTTGGGCTATTTATTTGGAAGAAATTTAGATATCTTTCCGTCTAAATCAACTTCGTATCCGCCTACTTATGCACCTCATGTTCCCAAATCGCTAACAGAGGAAAGCGCAGCGTTTTCAGATATAGTTAAGGCTTTAAGCCCGACAGTTGTGAATATATCTACCAGCAAGACGCGGAAGAGGGATTTTTCACCATTTTTTGATGGTCCTTTTGGGGATTTTTTTGAGCATTTTCGTATCCCCAAGAAGTGGAAGGAGCAGAGTCTTGGTTCAGGGGTGGTAGTTTCGCCTGAGGGCTACATCGTTACAAACAACCACGTTGTGGAAAAAGCCGATGAGATTAAGGTGACTCTCTATGATAGACAGGATTATAAGGGTAAAATTATCGGTTCAGACCCCAAAACAGACATTGCAATTATTAAAATCTCTGCAAAAGGGCTGCCGGCTATAACATGGGGTGATTCGGATAGCCTTGAGGTCGGGGAGTTTGTGCTTGCATTTGGTAATCCCTACGGGTTCAGCCATACTGTTACCATGGGAATAGTGAGTGCAGTTGGCAGGGCAAATGTCGGTATTGCTGATTACGAGGATTTTATTCAGACTGATGCTGCAATTAATCCCGGAAACTCAGGTGGCCCCCTGGTTAACATTAAAGGGGAGCTTGTCGGTATAAATACGGCGATTTTTTCGAGAACAGGTGGTTATCAGGGCATAGGCTTTGCAGTTCCAAGCAATATGGCTCAATCTGTAATGACACATCTAATTGAGGGAGGCAAGGTCACAAGGGGATGGCTTGGTGTAACAATCCAGAGTGTTACGCCTGATTTAGCTGAGGAGTTTGGCCTTGGGAAAGTCACGGGTGCTCTTGTTAGCGAGGTTTTCAAAGGAAGCCCTGCTGAGAAGGCAGGACTGAAAAGGGGCGATGTAATCCTTGAGATTAACGGTAAAACAGTTAAGGATGTTAGTTCTCTCAGAAACATGGTATCCCAGAGCAAAATAGGGAGTGTTATTAATTTAAAAGTCATGAGAGAAGACGAGCCAATTTTTGTAAAGGCAAGTGTTGCAGAACTTCCGCAAGAAATGGCTGAACTTACACCGGATGGACTGGATGAAGATTTGGCAGAAGGGAATGTACTTGCCGGCTTCAGCGTGACAGATCTGACACCCGGTATAGCCAAGCAGATTGGCCTTTCACGGGAAGAGAAAGGTGTCGTAATAATCACTGTTGAGCCATACAGCGAGGCAGAGGATGCGGGTCTTAAAAAAGGCGATGTAATTCAGGAGATGAATAAAAAAAGGATAAGTAACTTACGGGACTTTAATAATATAACCTCCCATTTAAGAGAAGGGAGCACAGTGCTTTTATTTATTAACAGGGGAGGAAAAAAGTTTTATGTTACTCTCAAGGTATACACTTAAGAAAAGAAGGTGAGACAATGATTTTTAGGATTATTTTTTTATTGGTTTTTGTAGCAGGCGGTTACGTGCTGGGTGTGAGGGAAGGCATGCTGTACCAGGGCATTATAGGGGGTGCCGCTATCGGTGTGCTTGGCCTTATTTTTGAATTTCTCTTTAGTAAGGCGAGTACGAGCACTATCTTTAGCGGTCTTATAGGTCTGTTTGTGGGAATTCTACTCGCAAAATTAATCTACTACCCAATAAAAACCCTTTTTGTCAGCGTTGAAGACGTCTATATATCCGTTATACTGAATGCCGTATTCGGGTATAGTGGCCTACTCCTGGGACTGAGGAAGGGTAAAGACTTATCATTATCAGGCGTAATTAAATCGTTTAAGGGTGTGGAAGAAGAAAACCTTAAGATTATTGATACCAGTGCGATAATAGATGGCAGGATAGCTGACGTATGTGAGACAGGATTTATAGAGGGAAGATGTATCCTGCCCCAGTTCATCCTGCAGGATCTTCAGCATATAGCGGACTCTGCGGATTCCTTAAAAAGGGCAAGGGGCAGGAGAGGGCTGGATGTTCTGCATAAAATCCGGAAGATGTCCAGTATTACGGTAAACATAGTTGATGAGGACTTTCCTAAAATAAAAGAAGTGGATGCAAAATTAGTTGCCCTTGCTAAAATGCTCAGCGGCAAGATTATAACTAATGATTTTAATTTGAACAAAGTCGCCGAACTTCAGGGGGTGTCAGTGCTCAACATCAACGAGCTTGCAAATGCCCTGAAACCCGTAGTACTGCCCGGTGAAGGCATGAAGGTCTTTATAATCAAGGAAGGTAAGGAGCTTAATCAGGGCGTCGGGTATCTTGAAGACGGCACAATGGTAGTGGTTGATAATGCGAGAAAGCTTATTAATAAAAACGTTGACGTCATTGTAACAAGTGTACTTCAGACTACCGCGGGAAGGATGATATTTACAAAACTCAAGGAAGAAGCGGACAGGGAAGAATTAAAAATGGCAAGACATTGATGAAAGAGAAAGTTTTTGCCATAGTTCCGGCAGCTGGTCTCGGCAAAAGATTCGGCACATCTGTAAGAAAGCCCTTTGCAAAAGTTGCAGACATCCCTGTTTTAATATACACCTTGAAAAGGCTTCATGAGGTAAAGTCTGTTACGGAAATCATACCTGTCTTAAGACACGAAGATATGCAAACAGGTCGCGAGCTTATTGAGTCCTACAACCTGAATAAGATAAAGCAGATTGCTCCTGGTGGAAAAGAGAGGCAGGATTCGGTGTATAATGCTCTCGGGCTCATTAAAAATAACTGTTTAGTCTTGATCCACGACGGGGTAAGGCCGCTTATTTCCCGGAAGCTTATTGACAGGCTCTTGAAGGAATCAATAGGGGCTGACGGTGTTGCTCCTGGTCTCTCCGTGAAAGAAACCCTGAAGGCAGTAAATGCCGACGGATTTGTGCTTTCTACCGTTGAAAGGGAAAAATTCATGTCAATTCAGACGCCTCAGGTCTTCCCTCTCAGCGTAATTAAAAAGGCTTATGACGAGGCCTATAGAGACGGCTTCTATGCTACGGACGATGCGGCTCTTGTAGAGAGGATGGGTGGAAAGGTAAAAATTATTGCCGGCGATCCCCGTAACATAAAAATTACTACCCCTGAAGACATAAACATGGTGGAATCTTTATTTTATAAAGATGGTTTATCTTCGAAAAAATTGCAATAGAGCAAGTTAGAGATATTAAACGAAAAGGATTCAAGGGGTCTAGGGGTCAAGGATATCAGCCATTGTAAAATGTCTGCCTTTACAGACCTCGGCGAGACGGGGAAATTAATCCCGAAATGTCGGGACTAATTTTGCAATGATAATTTTGATATTTGTTATTCCTAGAACCCCTGCCTGCCGGCAGGCAGGCCTGAATCCTAGGACCCTATTTGTCAACTGATTTGGATAAAAGACCTCAAGAAGCAATTTAACACTTTTAAAGAACAGGGAAATTATCATGAGGATTGGTTTAGGCTATGATTCGCATCGACTTGTTAAAGGGAGGAAACTTATCATCGGGGGTGTTGAAATACCATCCATAAAAGGGTCACTGGGTCATTCTGATGCAGACGTACTCTGCCACGCAATAATTGACTCGATAATAGGAGCTCTTGGATTAGGGGGAATGGGAAAATATTTTCCCGATACAGACAACAGATGGAAAGATGCGTCAAGTATTGAGATGCTGTCCAAGACTGTGGAGTTGATGAAAAAAGACAGGTTTGAGGTCTTATGGATTGACTCTCTCGTTATCGTGGAAAAGCCCAGGCTTGAACCATTTATAGATGAGATGAGAAAGAACATCTCAAAGACAGGGTTACAGATAGATACAGTTAATATAAAGGCCAAAACTGATGAAGGTTTGGGTTTTATCGGCAGCGGCGAGGGCATTGCGGCAAAGGCAGTTTGTCTGTTGAAGCCGGTATAATCCTGTTCAGGAAAGAAGAGATAAAAAAAGGCCTGGTTGAGTTATAATTATTCGCGGGTAATTCATAAGTTTTTCATAATTTACTTCTAAGATTATAAAAATTACGGGAGGTTTAGTTGAAATACAAGGGTCTAATTCTGACTGTTCTGATTGCAATTGCAATTGCTGCAGTGGTTTTTCTTCCTGAACAGAGAAAATATGAGGAAGTTGCTTCAGTCGGCTCGCCTGTTCCTGATTTTACACTAAGTGATTCAAAAGGCAATTTATGGAGGCTTTCTGACCTCAGGGGTAAAGTGCTGTTTATAAGTTTCTGGGCTACCTGGTGTAGCAGTTGTAAGTCAGAGATGCCCTATAAAGAAAACCTGTATAAAAAAATGCAGGGGAAGCCCTTTCAAATGCTGGGGATGCTTTTTCGGGATCATCCGCGAAATCTCATCCCGTATTTTGAAAAGCAGACTGTCAGTCCCCCTACGCTCATAAGCCCTGATAATGAAGCCTCGAAATTATTTGGCATTACAGGGGTTCCCGAGACATTTATCGTAGACAAAGAGGGTATTGTAAGAGAAAAGATAGTTGGGCCAAGACAGTGGGACAGCCCCGAGAGTATAGCCATGATTGAAAATTGGTTATAGAGGCATGTATGAAGAGCTAAAGGGAATCGCCGTTTCTTCAGGTGTATCCGTATTCGGGATAGGTTATATAGATGACCTGAGGGCCCTTTTTGATGCACTTCCTTTAGAGCAAACAGAAAGCCTGTCCCATGGAATTTCCATAGGGATAAGAGTTTCGGATTCCGTACTCAAAGGCGTTGTAAAAGGACCCACACGCCATTATCTTCACCACTATAGAATGCTTAATCTTCTTCTCGACCAGAGTATATTGAAACTTTCACTTGCCATTCAGGACAGGGGATATAAGGCGCTCCCGATACCGGCAAGCCAGATAATTGACTGGGAGAAACAGACAGCGCACCTGTCACATAAAATGATTGCACGGAGGGCGGGTATTGGATGGATAGGGAGGAACAACCTTCTTGTGAATCCCCTGTTGGGCTCCAGGGTAAGGCTTGCATCCGTGCTTACAGACATGCCTCTTAAGACGGATAAGCCTGTTGAAAAAAACTGTTCTGATTGCAAGAAATGTATTGAGATATGTCCTGTGTCAGCAATTGGAGAGACACACGAACAATGGGATAAATCAGCATGTCTTGAAAAGCTGAAGTATTTTGCAAAGGTGCATAATGTAGGTCAATATATATGCGGTCTCTGCGTTAAAGTCTGCCAGCCGTAGAGAATTTATTGCCCTTTATAAGTGAAACAAACCACATCCCGCCAATTGTTTATTCCTTTATATCTAACGCCTGAGTCAGTGATGCAGACCATGTAGTTTAAAAACATGGCTTAAGATAATTTGATAATTACAAAAACTATTTAATACGAATAGTCACCGCTGGTCTGCATTCACTGCACTCTGTTGTTAGGCCTTCTTAAAATTTAGTACGGCGATTTCGGGATAACAATTCCACCGAATGGGAATAATCGCCCAACCAATTCCTCTCGAAATAAAAATATCAGTATGTTGTGATCTAATATAGCCGCTCGAATAGCTTTTATTATTAACAGGCAGTACCGGAGCACCTAGAAAAGGTATATTGACTTGCCCACCATGCGTATGTCCTGAAATCATAAGATCAATTCTTGTCGTATACTGTGTATCCGCTGTATCAGGATTATGTGCTAACAATATTTTGCAATCTTTGCTTGGTACTTCTCGGAAAGCCGTATCAATTCCTAGTTCATCCTCCCACAAGTCTCCAGCACCACCAATCCATATTTTTTTCATGTTTCTCTCAATAGAAATCGCTTTATGCCGGATATTTTGTCCACTATCATTTAAGCATTCTAGTGATTTATTAAAATTAGCCCAATGATCATGATTACCGAGTACTGAATAAACTCCATATTTAGCTTTTAATCTCTTAATCATAGACCAAACTGTTTTTATACTCTGTGAGCCATAATCGCTATTGAGGATATAGTCTCCTGTACAAACTATTGAATCGCCTCCCAATGAATTTGCTTTATCAATGATCCTCTCAATAAAGAATTCTGGCATAAGTTTGCCATAGTGAAGGTCAGTTAGTTGTACTATCTTGAAATTATCAAACTCTTCAGGAAGGTTACGCACGGGAATATTATATGTATTTACCTGAAGTAGGTATCGTTCAATGAAAAAAGGATAACTTGCAACTAAACAACCAAGTCCACCATAGACCCCGAGCTTAAGAAACTTTCTTCGTGTTATGTCTGTGTTCATGTTTTTGTTGCCTAATGCGGCAGTTCAGCAGTGCCCCGAAGGGGCATCTTTCTCCAATTCCTGGTTCTTTGGTTGTTTGTTTGGTTGTTTGGTTGGGGTCAAACCAAGCTATATGATTGATATTTAAAGATAACCATCCCAATCATAAGTGTTTTCAGCCCTTAAATCACCATTTTCAAAGGTAAAATCAGCATTGTAAGGAGTTATTTGCAAGCATTATTATGTAAAGTCAAATAGTTACCGTGGTCCGACCCGTTACCATTACCTAAATGGTATCGGTGGAACTGTTAAATCCGCCAATTTAATCTTGTTCTTTATCCTCCAATTTGTAAGCTTTAGGTTCATGTGAATATATTGTAATCGTAAGACGATAAGAAGCCTCTTCGAGAACAAAATCCAGACGCTTCTTGGGTGGATCAGTAGTCAGCCACTTTAAGTCAGATAGATTAACTGAAGATACCCCGTAATCAACTTTTAGCCATTTTTCGATTTCTGTTGGTTCTTTTTCTGCAATCTGATTAATAATGTCCTTAATTTTTTCATAATGTTCAGGATTGCTTTCCGATAGTTTTTCTAATTCACCCGGTTCATCAAGATTTCTGTAGGTTTTAGGAGGAGCATATTTAATTGTTTCATTTACTTCGGCTGATTGGCAGACAAAAACTGTAAATAGGAAAAAGACAACAGCAATATTCAGAGTGAGAATATGCTTGTTCATTTTATCCTTTACCTAACGCGGAGTTAACCCGACAAGATCCTTACAGGATTATAACATGCAAAGTGGCAGCTTGAACACGAAAAATATTAAAAATCAAAAAGTGACCTGTGGTTCTTGTTCGAGATCAAATGACAGGTTATACGGTCATGTTTATTTGTCCTTTGTCAAGGCCTGACCCCTAATTTCTCCTACAAGAAGTAATATTGCTTTTTTGTGAGGAGCTTAACCGATGTCGCTGAAG
>CAYFYW010000052.1:0-2654 GCA_964347425.1 uncultured Nitrospirales bacterium | reverse complement strand
TTGACAGTTGTAAGAGGAGGCAGAAAATGAAAAAATTCGCATTGGCGGCAGCAGTCGTATCAATCCTCGCATTCGGGGCATTAGCCTTTGCGCATGGGCCCGGCGGCTGGGGAGGAGGTAACATGATGGGACCCGGCTATGGAGGCGGTCATATGATGGGGCCGGGTTACGGAGGGCATATGATAGGTCCGATGGAAAGTGGTGGTCCAGGTTACGGCGCTGACCGGGATTTCCTTGATGAGACTTCGGAACTCAGAAAGAAGCTTCACGATAAGAGATTTGAATATTTCGAGGCACGACGTAATCCCGAAACAGATGCGGAGACTCTGACGGGGCTTGAAAAAGAAATTCGTGAGATACAGGAAAAAATTTACGAAAAAGCGCCCCGCACAGTTTATGGAGGTTATAGCGGATACGGGCGCTGCTGGTAAAAAAATTTTTTATCCCCCCCACCTCTTTAGAGGCAACCGGGATTAACTCCGGTTGCCTTCTTTTTTGAGCGATTTGACCGATCTCTGATTCCTTAAATTCTTCGGATCACCGTATGAATTTGACGAAAACTCAACACGTTATATCGTCAGCAAGCTAACCCTGATTATTCATACAGCAAAGCAGGCATACCGGAAAAACGAACCGGGAGCAGTGTTGCAGAGCGGACTTTTAAAACCGAAAAATATCCCGATATATCGGGACATTTTTCGCATTAAATAGAATGTATGAAAAGCATAATTACTTTGATCTTGTGAATGCATCATAACGCATCCAATACGTTTTTACGGTATGCCTGCTTTGCTCGGTGAAGTTGATGAAAAATGTTGAATAACTGAAAAAAAGTAAATAAAAATTGCTTTAGCCGATAATAATTGTGATAATAATTGCCAAAGAATAATATCTTAAATGTTATACTTAGTTATTGGAGACGGAATCAATATGACGGAATCTGAACTCTCTGGCTATAATTTTGCTCTTGACAAAAAAATTGAACTCTTTTGTAAAGACGTGAGCGAGTTGCTGGATAGAATTCATGCCCGGTACGGCGAAGTGGAAATAGTTGCCTACAGTTTTCTCCCATCACAAAACATCCTCTGTCAGCTTAAACACTGATTGAAATCTGAAATTGCTGAGAATTATTGAAATTTAATCTTTGATTAATCTCTGTTGTAGTAAATTATCGTTGTCTGAAACAATCAACTTATTACCCCGAAAAATGCATTTAAGATGCTGTCCCGACATGTCAGGATTGGGAGAAAATTTATTTTTCGACCTGCCTGTCGGCAGACAGGTACCTTAAACGTAATTTCAATAAATTTAACAGCAAATACTTTTATTCAAAGATATATGAATAATTTAATTGTAATTTATCGAGTTAAATAAATTTTTGAGCAATGTCTGCATTATCTTGATTAATCGGGTTATTTTGATATATAATTATTGCTTCGTTTTATCATTTCTCAACTCAGACAATCTGGCTTCAGCTTTCTTTGCGTATTCGCTTCCAGCGTGCTTCTCGATAATCTCTTCGTATAATTGGATAGCGTGTTCATGATTTCGCTGTAATTCCTCAAATTGCGCCGTCTCAAACAGTTCCCCGACGTTGTTTCCTGAGCATGCCTGGATGGCAAGAACACAGACCGTAATAAAAACCGAAATTAACTGTTTCATGAATCCCCCTTTTTATCCTCATTTGCTTGTTTCAAGATTAAACATTAGCTGCACAAAAAGCAACATTATCCTTGACATACTGATATTAACCCAAATAATGCAGATTGCAATACAATTTTTAAGATTAAGAGACTGTGCTTCCACCATTTTTTTACATTATAGACAAAAGTCTTAATCCGTGATATAAAGAAAGATAACTTTATTGTCACTTTTATTAAAAAGGATTATCGTTATATAAACCGCCATCGACCTGGACGATAATAGGGAGAAGATAAATGAAGAACAGCAAAATAAATTTTCCGTTGATTTTAATGTATATTGCCGTATCAGTAACCGTTTTGCTTGTTAACTTTGCCTGTAAGCCGAAAACGGAAAAGAAGTTTGTAGTAGGCATTGTTAATCCGAGTTCGGGGCTTGAAGATGTTGTCACGGGCTTTAAAAAGGGGATGGAGAAGCAGGGCTATTATGAGGGTCAAAATATAACATATCTGTATGGCGGTCCCCTGGATGGCATAAAACAGGTAGATGAAAAAATCAGGGAGATGCTTGCCGGGAAAGTCGATCTTATTTACTCCCTTACTACGCCGGCAACCAGGAAACTAAAAGAGTATCTTGCCGGCACAGATATACCGGGAGTCTTCGGTCCCGTGTTCGATCCTGTCACCTCAGGCATAGTAGAATCTATGGCCAGACCCGGCGGTCAGGTTACCGGCGTGAAGGTTCGGGGCAGCACCGCCAAGGCGCTGGAATGGCTGCTGGTCATAGTTCCCGATGTAAAACGCATTTTTATTCCTTTTCATATTACGGATAAAGCAGCCTACCAGACAGTGGAAGACCTTCAGGAGACTGCTTTGAAGTTTGACATTGAACTGGTTACAGAGGATGTGACCACAACTGAGGAACTGGAAAAAGCATTAACTAATATCCCCGATGATGCCGATGTTCTCTGGCTGACGTGTTCTCACTTACTGTTCTCCAATATACATAAAATC
>CAYFYW010000051.1:0-8934 GCA_964347425.1 uncultured Nitrospirales bacterium | reverse complement strand
GCCCAGAGGCTCAAGATATGCGCTGAGCTCGGAATATCTGACAGAAGGAACTATCTGTACCTGCTTGATGAACCCACTGTCGGACTTCACCCCGCAGATATTAAAAAACTGCTTAACGTCCTGAATGACCTTGTAGATGCAGGCAACACCGTTCTTTTGGTTGAGCATAATCTTGATGTAATTAAATGCGTTGACTGGATTATAGACCTGGGACCAGAGGGAGGGGCACAAGGCGGAAAAATCGTTGCCCAGGGGACGCCGGAGGATATCATAAAACAAAAAGGTTCTTATACGGGTCTGTACTTGAAGGAATACCTTGACCATAAATGATTCCTGTATAGATGATTAACAACTCAGGAATGAGTTCCATAAGAATTTCTATTACTTGCCGGGAAAACCAAAAATAAAAATCAAAGAGCAAAATGACAAATAAAAATTTAAAAACATTTTTATAGTTTTGATATGTATTTTTGATTTTTGAATTTTAATACATTAGCAAGAATTCCCTGTGCTCTTGGTACAGGGATAAATTGCTTCCTCTTTATGTCATTGCCCGACTTGATCGGGCAATCCAGAATATAAACTGGATTCTCCGGTCAAGCCGGAGAATGACTGCACTGAGTTGTTTTTTATTTTGACTTTTACGCCCTGCGCTCTTGGCGCAGGGTTCTTCACTCTTTGGTTTACTGCCCTCGTTTGTAAGAAAATCATTTAAAACACCCGCTGCCATTATCACTTAACCCAAAAAATACATTTAGAATAATGCAGGTGTTGTGAATGAATGCGTGCTATACTTTGAAGTATAGCTATCTAATTAATAAGAACTCCTTACATTGATGCGAAGCATCTAAATTTAATTTTCGATACCTTAGTGTACGTTTCAACAGTGGTATTACGGTATATTTTAGTGGATAAAACAAATAAGGGTATTTAAACCTGAATTGATCGATTCTCATATGGTCTGATATACAAAGCAGGTTCAAAAATTCATAATGCGATAAGATATTGGAATTACTTTAGCGCTGTATTTAACCTTTTTACTATAGAAATGAAGATGTTTAAAATAAGACAAGGGCTGCGCCAAGGTATCGCTCTGTATTTTTTCACCCGCCTTGCATATCTTCATGAAATTAAATCGCTCAATTCAGGTTTAAATAATTTATCGAGGTTAAATAGAATGCATAGCTCCGCTCTAAGCGGAGCGAATAGTAATAATATTTTCTCCTTACATTCGCATTTCTGAAAGGAATGCAGTTTTTTGAACAATATCTGCATTATTCGGGTTAAGAAATAATGTTATAATCTGCAAGACTGCTATGACTCCGAAGGATATTAAAGATAAAGAAACCGTCCTCGCCTTTCTCAGGACCAAAACCAGCCGGCCTGTCAGTCTGAAAGAGATTGCCAAAGCGCTTGAGATACCAAAACAAAAATCCAGGTCACTTAAAAGGATTCTGAGGTCATTAATCGATTCAGGGGATATCTTTAGAAGCCGCTCAGGCCTTTACGGCGCTGCTGAAAAAATGCAACTCCTTACAGGTTTTTTTGAAGCACACAGGGACGGTTACGGTTTCGTTCTTCCTGACAAGACAGGAGAAAGAGATCTTTTTATCCCGCCAAGAAAGACATCAGGTGCATTGTCCGGGGACCGCGTTGTTGTTAGAATTGAAAGCCCTGCTAAAAGGGAAGGCAGGATAATAAAAATCCTTGAAAGAGGGCAGAAAAGGATCATCGGAAAATTCTGTTATGGAAAGAACCTGTATTATGTTAAACCAAGGGATCGAAAAAAGCCTTTTGATATTTACATTGGTCCCGGGCAAAAGGCAAACGCAAAGGTCGGCGATGTCGTCCTCGTAGAACTGACATCATATCCAACCGTAGCAAGGCCGCCGGAGGGAAGAGTCCTCAAGGTTGTATCAAAAAAAATAGATACCCCAAAGCTTGATGTTGACATGATTATTGAAGAGTACTCTCTTTCTCCCAAATTTCCTTCGCCCGCGATTGAAGAGAGCCGGGAACTTGCAGAAAAAATCCATGGACGGGGTAGAGTCGACTGCCGCGGTCTTTTAACGGTCACCATAGACGGCGAAATGGCAAAGGACTTTGACGATGCTGTATCAATAAAGAAGACCGACAGCGGTTTTACTCTTTGGGTGCATATTGCGGATGTCTGCCATTATGTGACGTGGAATTCTGCCCTTGACCTCGAGGCAAGGCAGAGGGGTACGAGTGTGTATTTCCCCAACAGGGTAATCCCGATGCTCCCCAAAATGCTGTCAAATAACCTGTGCAGCCTGCTGCCGAAATCCGACAGGCCGACTTTTAGTGTCGAGATGCAATTTGATAAAAAGGGACGACTGATACATAAAGATTTCTATCCAAGCATCATAAACAGCAATGAGAGAATGACCTATACCTCTGTAAGAAAAATCCTTGTAGATAATGATCCAGGGGAGAGACAGAAATATACATATCTTATATATAGCTTTGAAATTATGAGCGAGCTCTGCGGGCTTCTGAGACGGAAAAGGATAAAACGCGGCAGCCTTGATTTTGATTTGCCCGAGCCAGAGGTGCTTCTTGATATACAGGGAAGACCTGAGGCAATAATCAAAGCTGAAAGGAATTTGGGTCACATGATTATTGAAGAATTTATGATAGCTGCTAATGAGGCTGTTGCCTCTTTTATTGAAGACCTGGGTATACCGGCGATATACAGAATTCATGAAAAGCCTGATGTTATGAAACTGGACAGACTCAGGAACATCTTTAATACCCTTGACCTGCGGACCAGAAAAACCGGCGTCAGGGCCTTTCATGAGATTCTCAAAGGAGCAAGGGGCAAGGCTGAGGAATCTATTGTGAACATGCTTCTTCTGCGGTCGCTCAAACAGGCCAAGTACTCCACCGATAATGTCGGTCATTTTGGTCTCGCATCAAAGGCATACACTCACTTTACCTCTCCCATAAGGAGATATCCAGACCTCGTTGTTCACAGGATAATGAAAGACTCGATACGGAAAAAAAGACTTCCGGATAAAAAACGTAAATATTTTGAAGAAATCCTTCCAGATGTTGCATTTCACTCTTCAAAGGCAGAGAGAGTTGCTGATGAAGCAGAACGTGAAGCTATAAATGCCTTGAGGGTCTGGTTCATGAAGGACAAGGTGGGAAACGAGTATGAGGGTTCTATAACCGGTATCAGTCCCTATGGTCTAAGGATACAGCTAAAAGAGTTCTTCGTTGAGGGCTTTTTGCATATCTCCTACATGTCTGATGATTATTATAAATTCGATGAAAAACATTACCGCCTCGTTGGCAGACACAAGAGGAAAAACTTTATCATTGGAAAAGAGATGAAGGTAAGAATTGAGCGTGTTGATATAGAGGAGAGAGAGATAGTTATGGCTGCGGCCGGTTAGACTCGTCGCCTCCTTGGAAGATTATCTGCGTATTAACCCCCTATTACAATCAAGGTGCTGTCCCCTCTGGGAGAGGTAAGGGTATAGTAGAGGGCCTCTCTTCCCTTAAGCAGGTTGTATCCGTTAGCCGAAAAATTTACTTCTTCAGGCGGACTAATATCAATAATTAAACCCCTCAGGGATAATTTGGCAATAATATTCCCGCAGGTAATATTGCAGAATTCCTTTACCCCGTCTGCTATAATGTTTGTCTGATCGTTTTGAATCTCTTCATCAATAAATGCAGAGGCAATTAACCTTGATATCTCATGAGATGATGAAAAAACATACTCGTACCTGTGACTTCCGGAGAGAGAGACTGATATTAACAGGAAATTTTTTTCGGGTTCAGCGTCTGTTATAAATCCTTCACCAGCTTTTATATTCAAGCGTGTCAAGCGCTGAAGCATCTTCTGGGTCATGTCTACTATATCCTTCACAATCTCCGGATTCTCTATGCCGTCCGGCGTGATTATCTCTCCGGTGACATATTTCCTCTGGTCTTCTTTAAATAACGCCAGTTCCCTGTCCAGAATCTCTCTTGTTATAAATCCTTTTTCTACCAGTGCCCTTCCAATAAAGATACGGTTATTCTTCTGAATAGTTAAGATCTCCTCAACCCGGTCAGGAGTTAAAAGACCTGATTTTACTGCAATCTCGCCAAACTGCATATCAGTCTTTATCTGCTCATTTTGAATCTTTTTCACGTCTTCCATTGTGAGATATCCTTTTGACATGGCACACTCGCCGAAGCTCTGATTTTTAGACTCCTGATATTCTACCGCTTCTACAAGGTCTTGAGGCCTTATGATATTTTTTTCCAAAAGGTATTGACCAAAAAACTTCACTGCCATTTATTTTCCCCTTTTCAGCTCTTATAAGTTCTTTAATATTTCTATAACTTTTTCAGGTTCAACCGGCTTGGAAATGGTGTTTTTCACCCCGAACTTAACAGCCTCCATGGTCTTGCCGCTAACACCAGCGGCCGAAGATACAGCTACTATCTTTGCCCCTTTGTCAAGGTTCATTATGGTTCTGATGGCCTGAAGCCCATCCATCTCAGGCATAACAAGGTCCATACATACTATATCTGGTTTCAATGTTGTATAGAGCCTTATCCCCTCAATCCCGTTTTCAGCGTGGCCGACAACCTCAAACACGCCTGAATCTTCAAGGATTTTTTTCAATTGCCTGGCAAAAGCAACGCTGTCATCAACTAAAAGGACCGTCTTTTTACTCATTAAGCTTATCCCCCTCCCCCGTTCTTTATGCTAACCCAGAAAACATGATTAGAATAATGCAGGTGTTGCGAATAAATGCATGCTCTACTGCGAAGTATAGCTATCCAATTAATTAAAAACTCCTTTCATTGAAGCGTAGCCTCTAAATTAATTTGTCTATACCTCAAGTAATCCATATTTTTGATCACTACCGTCCAAAATAATCATGAACAAAGGAGGCTGGATGAGGTCTGACATTCAAAAAACCTGTTCGCCACGGCGAATCTCTGATCGATTCATTGTGCTTATGAGGTGTTCAGCCTCCACAAATTCTTTATTTTATTCAGGCATGATTTCTGATCTTTGATTTATTTTATTTCTTGAACAATATTCTGCATTATTTGAGTTAACGACAACTACCTCATCATCAATAATAAACTATGCTCCACCTTAATGAAATCTTTAGAACCCTCCGGACAGGACTGTGACGAGTTCATACAGTATCGGATATTCCTCCTTTGAATTGCACAGGTCTTCCTTCAACAGCTTCAATCCTTCAGGGATAAATTTTGAAAAATACTTTTTCCCTTTTATTGTGGACAGAAAGCCATATGCGCCAAGTGCCTGCATATGCCTCTGGAGCCGGCAGGGAAGCAATGTGGCCATGAAATCTTTTTCTCTGAATTCTCCCCTGAATTTATCCGTCATTTCATCAATATAATAATTGAAAAGTTTTTCCCTCACTGCACTCTGAAGACGATAATAGGGGTCCCACAAAATTGAGACTACATCATAGGCAGGCGGGCCGATCCTTGCACCCTGGAAATCGATTATTCGCGGGGTTTTCCCGTTTGTGATCATAATATTCTGAGACTGGAAGTCCCGATGGATTATTGTCTTGGGAAAAGAGTCTGCTTTCAGGGCCAGTCTGTGAAATTCATCATTCAGGCCCGAAAGATTTTTTACCCTTATTTTCTTGACAGACTCTATAAATCTTTCGATAAAATAACCTGTTTCCCACCGGAAATACCCGTAGTCAAAGACCCTGTCCTGAAGCAGCCTGCATTCCGAAACAGACTCAGTAGCCCCTGTATGGATTAAAACCAGGATATCAATAACCCGTTTGTACATCTCTTCTACCTGTTCTCCGTCACGCGGGCATTTCAACCAGCTATACAGTGAAAGATCTCCAAGGTCTTCAAACTCGGCCGTCTTCCTGTCAGAGTCTATCTCTTTCAATTGAGGGACGGGAACAGAATGCGTCAGGAAAAAACGCGTATATTCAATATGTCTCTGAAAATCGGGGTCCTCAGAAGTGCACTGCATAAGCACGGCGGTGTTCTTATCTTTTTTCACCCTGAAGTATTTTCTGTCTGATCCCCCGGTGCCGATGAGCAGATGTTCGTCGTACCCTGATAAACCCAGCATCTCCGATTCCTTGATATCTATTTTAAAACCAGGGCCGAGGATACAATTTTTATAATGTGCACTGCTCTCTGCCCGGCTCCGGGGAAGCATTATGCAATTTCTCAGTGAAGCATCTCTTTCAAGTATGCCCTGTTCTTCAATAACAACGTATCCATCCAGTAAAAGACGGCCGCATCCCTCTATTGAAGGGTGCATGTAGAAAGTCTCTCCATCACTTCTTAAAAAATGTAAGACAGCAGAAGAGTAAGAGGCTGGAGTCCCGATATCTTTCCAATAGCACCCGCTCACATCCAAGGTCCCGATCCCGTATCCCTCATCCAGGGCTTTTTGCCAGGCATCAACAACACTGGACGCTCCCGCTGAGAGAAATTTCATGAATTCCGGCTCGTATACAGCAATGCCGGTAAAGGCCATTTTTCTTATCTTGCCCGACAGATGCCCGGATCTGTTAATACCTTTGAAAAATCCGTTTTCATCCAGTATAACGCTGTTAAACTGAGGATAATCATGTACAGCAAGGGTCGCAAGATTTTTTGATGAAACATGAAATTCGACCAGCCTTGATAAATCTATATCAGACAGTATGTCAGAATTGTGCGTAATAAAAGTGCACTTGCCCAGAAATGCATCAGCATTTTTTAATGCACCCCCTGTGCCGAGTATAGGTTCTTCAGGGAAAAGCTCCACGTTATTGCTAAAGGCAGAGCGGGATATCCAGTCTGAAATGATCTCTCTTTTATGGTGAAGGTTAATGCCGATCTTATCTACTGACAATGAAGACACTTTTTCAAGGATATACTGCAAAACAGGCTTGCCCAGGATCGGGAGAAGAGGCTTTGGAATATGGTGCGTTATCGGCTGCAGCCTTTCACCAAGACCCGCTGCCAGGATGAAGATATTGAGCGGTTTATCCATTCCGCTAAATATCAAGCGGGCTCTTCGCCTCTTTGATTGTCATACTAACTTCTCTCATAACCTGCCTGCCGGCAGGCAGGAATGAGGGAAACGTTCTTTTTCACAAGCAGGGAGTCGGAACGACCTGTCAAATCATGAGGTATAATGATCATGAGGAATTATACTATTTTATTATTAACATTACAGAAATTAAGGGGTCAGGGCTTGACATTGGACATATTAAATAGATAAAACCTAACCGGCAGATGAAGCAAACCCCGTAAAAAAGCTGCGCTTCTACGGGAGCGCTGATCCAGACATTACTTATACATTAAATATTTTTTCTTCACATTCCTGTGAAACGCAAGACTCTGCTTTTCCCACCACATCTCCATCTGTTTAAGAGACTTCCCTTTTTCGATATCATTTCTCAGTCTGTCAGTCCCTGCAAGGATATCAATCGGCATCTTTTCTTTCTCATACTCATAAGCCGGGAGTCTCCATGAAAAGTGCTCCGGATAGAGGTCGTGTACAGCTTTTATTACCCCAACTCCTGTTTTAAATGGTTTAAACCTTTTCCTGTCGGTTACATGCATCTGAGCGCCGCCGGATAACGTGCCTGCATGCTTCTGAAAGGTCGGTTGAAAATACATCGGCCTGAAAATAACCCCGGGGAGTTTGAACTCCCTGAGATGTCCTACCAGGTTATCGGGTTCTATGAAAGGTGCTCCAAATATCTCAAAGGGCCTTGTCGTTCCGCGTCCTTCGCTGAGATTTGTTCCTTCAAGAAGGCACATGCCGGGATAAACAGAAGCTGTATCCAGAGTAGGCATATTGGGCGAGGGCATAACCCAGGGCAGCCCGGTGTCATCAAACCACATCCTCCTTTTCCATCCTTTTATCCGAATAACATGAAAATCCAGAGATGGATAGAATTCGTTTCTTAAATAATTGCCTATCTCTCCAATGGTCATGCCATGACGTACCGGCAGTGGACGCTGACCAACAAAAGATGCATAGGTCATATCAAGCACGGGTCCTTCAAAATGGACTCCTCCTAAAGGATTTGGCCTGTCAAGAACAACAACTGTTCTCCGCATTTCAAGACATGCCTGCATGCAGAGTTCCATTGTCCATATGAACGTGTAGTAGCGTGAGCCCACATCCTGAAAATCTATGAGCATAACGTCTATATCCCTCAGCATTGCAGGTTCGGGTTTCCTCGTATGGCCATAGAGGCTGTATACCGGAAGTTCTGTCTTCTTATCCCTGAAACCTTCCCACTCCACCATATTATCCTGTGTCTCTCCCCGGATTCCATGCTGAGGTCCAAAGAGTGATTTTAATTCAAACTTTCTGGAGCGGAGACACAGGTTAATTGCATGTTCCAGCTTTCTGTTTACAGAAGCCGGATTCACAAGAAGCCCTGCTCGTGTACCCTTTAATTTCGCAGGGAAATTTTTCTCAAGGAGATCCAGTCCGACTTGCATTTTCATATCAGGCACCAGCAACTTCTCAATATATATCAATTCAATAGCACTTACAAGAAAAAAATAGGGCCATAACCAGTGTAACCATTCAGTTGAAGATATAAACACTCAAAATCTGCACCGTATCTTACTTAAACCTGAATCCTGCGTCATTATTAAAGGTATGATTACAGATCTCAATATAATACAGGGACAAATATAGCTTTATTTTGTAATTTGTTGGTTATCACAGAAACCTACTTTTTAATCAGGTTTCTGATACAGATGAAATACGGTCCTGAAAATCTAAAAAGATATGATGAAATAAGCTTAAAACAGATAGGAAAGGAACTGGATGCCCGATTAAAAACTTCGGGCATGACATTTATCTGGTTGTCATTCCCGCAGTCAGTAAGCGGGGATCCAGAAAGGCAAAATTATAGTATTTCACGAAGGATACAG
>CAYFYW010000050.1:0-2491 GCA_964347425.1 uncultured Nitrospirales bacterium | reverse complement strand
GGATATCTTTTTCAAGTGTGATATCGACGGATTTTTCGTCCACTCCCGGCATATCAGCTGACAGAAGGATATTATCTTTCTCCTCTTTAATATCAACGGCCGGAGAGTAGATTTTCCTGGCTCGTGTATGTTCAACCCCTTCCTTGGACTGGGTCTCTTTTTTCTCTACTTCTTTTGTTGCAGACAACATTCTGATCACCTCCTATCCAGATTTGATTTCAATCTTCCTGGGCCTTTCGGCTTCTGCTCTCGGCAAAGTGATGCTCAGTATCCCTTTTGTAAACTTTGCGCTGATTTTGCCGGTTTCGACATTATAGGGAAGTTCGATTTTCTTTGAAAACTTTCCATTCCAGCGTTCTCTCCGATGATATGACTCACCCTCCTTAAGCTCAGCTGCCTTGCGGGAGCCGCGAAGCGTCACTGATCTGCCGGCAACAGATATATCAATATCTTCCGGTTCAATGCCAGGTATCTCTGTCGTAATAACTGTATCATCCTGTGATACCCACGAATTTACAGCCGGGAATTCACAGGTTGCATGGGCTCTAAATGCTGGCAGTCCACGGTTTATCCGTTCGAATTCCCGCCACGGGTCCAGAAATCCATTGAAGTTCCTAAGATTTGTCCATAACATGGTTTTTTGCCTCCTTCATCAACAAGTTTTGCTTTTTCATTATTCGTCGTTTAATAAGCAAAGATTGTGCCAGAATAATTTTTTAAATAAATTCAAGAAGATATGGTTGTTCGGATAATCTGGATATAGAATATTAGGACATTTTGACCCAGTGGGATAGGGTCATTATGTCCTATGGGGCATTGTGGCCTATTTGGTGGTATAAAACCCAAAAATGCGATTAAAATAATGCAGGTGTTGTGAATAAATGCAAGCTATACTGCGAAGTATAGCTCTGTAATAATAAAAACTTCCTTTCATTGAGGCGGAGCCTCTAAAATTTAATTTTCGATACCTTTAGTGTACGTTTGAATGGTGGTATTGAGGTATATTTTAGTGGATATAGTGAACAAAGCTAATGTTAATGAAATCATCGAGTTAAATAGAATGCATAGCTCCGCTCTAAGCGGAGCGAATAGTAATAATATTTTCTCCTTACATTCGCATTTCTGAAAGGAATGCAGTTTTTTGAACAATATCTGCATTATTTGGGTTCATTATTTGTTCACTTTTCTCCTGAGTGTGCGGAGGCTAATTCCAAGCAGTGAGGCAGCTTTTGTTTTATTGCCATTAGTATATTTGAGGGTCTCATTGATAAGCAGTTCTTCGACGTTATCCATACGGCTGCCAATTGGCACGAAAACGCCTTTATTCGATTCCTCATATGAAGGCGGAGTATATATCCGACCTTCATCGTCAAGATGGGGTAATACATGAAATGGGTAAATATGCTTTATATTTTGTGGAAGTACGGTTGCTATACGGGTCATAATGTTGCGGAGTTCCCGTACATTCCCTTTCCAAGGAAACTTTTCAAGAAGATATATTGTCTCCGATGAAAGGCTGGGATACGGAGGGGGCCAATTCATCTCAGCAACTGCCCTTTCAAGAAAATGCACCGCAAGCAAAGGAATATCATCAGTACGTTCACGCAAAGGCGGTAAATGGAGGCGGAGCACGTTCAAACGATAGTAGAGGTCTTCACGAAACAATCCATCCTTTACTGCCTTATGAAGGTCTGTGTTGGAAGCCGCTATAACTCTTACATTTATGCGCAGCGGGTTTTCTCCTCCGATCCGATAGACCCTTCTCTCCTCAAGTACGCGAAGAAGGCGAACCTGTAAGTTAAGAGGCATGTCACCTATTTCGTCCAGAAATAACGTGCCGTTGTCAGCAGACTCAAATTTGCCCTTCCGGGTTTTTATTGCCCCGGTAAAGGCACCTTTTTCATGGCCAAACAGTTCTCCCTCAATGAGGCTTTCTGGTATAGCCCCGCAGTTAATTGGGACAAATGGCCCGGAGGAACGCTGACTTAACACATGAATGGCACGGGCTATGATCTCCTTGCCCGTGCCGGTTTCCCCTGTAATAAGAACAGTTTGATCAGAGCTTGCTATCTTTGGAAGAGGAGCAAGCGTACGTCGCATCACAGGGGAACGGAAGATGAAATAGGGTTTGACTTTTGCTACCAGCGGGTCTATAACGGTCAGCGAGGTACTCCCGGTGTCCGGTTTACCAATGTCCGTTTCGATCATTCTGGCAAGCCGGACAATATCCAGGGGTTTTCGGATATAATCATCTACAAGAAGCCTGACTGATTCATGAGATGTTTCAACTGAATCATAATCGTGGTTAGTAAGCACATAAAAGAAGCTTCCGGGATGCTGTGTCTTATAGTCCGTTATCATTTCGATGCACCGTTTATCAAGGAAATCAAGATCTGCGATGACTGCAGAGACATATTTACTTGATAGAACGTTCTTGGCCCGATTAAGACTCCGGGCAGTATAGACCTGTGCTCCTAAATTTTTCAGTCCC
>CAYFYW010000049.1:0-2184 GCA_964347425.1 uncultured Nitrospirales bacterium | reverse complement strand
CTGAGAATTTTCCACAGTGTCATTTCGGTCTCCGTATACCTTTGTTTTTTGGCCGTTTACTTTGAGAGACCAGATTTCGGCCTCCGGCAAGGCTTTGATACTCAGCCGGGGTCCGGCTTCAGGGGGAACGTCCATGATAAGCACCGAGAGAATACTGCCGTTGTCTTCAAAGGATGTAAAAAACGAAATGGAGTCGAGCACGATGGGTGGCGTGCTGACTGTTTGAAAACGCCTGACAGAAAGACTTAATTTCTCCTGAGGGGGTATTTCCATAAAGAAACGATCACTGCCTGCCACTCCTCGCAACTTTGAGTTCAGCCTTGACACGGGTATACGGGATACGAGCCTATGTGCGGTCAAGGAGATCTGCCCATCATCAGGTTGTTCAACGATGAAATTACCCTGATTACCGGTGTTGCCGATGATTCTCGGCAGAGAAAGCACGAAATTGCCTTCAGCCTGGGATTCATCATGGGATATTTGAATGGAAAAGGTATCTTTTGTACCCGGCGGCAGATGGATCTCATATCTGAGTTCATCTAGTTTTTTGATCCATGAGCTCTTCAAAGACGACGAGATGTAGGTCGCGTTTTCGGAGACTTCCAAAATAAACCCTGTTGATACAGGCTGAACAGGAATGAAGGTCGTGGTTGCGATTGCCTGGCGTCCCTGAAGTCTTATTCGGGAAAGTGTATCGATTTCCACTATTTCGGCTGCTGAAACGGCTTCTTTGTCAGAAAACCGGATCGTCAGCGTTGAGCGGCCAGAAAGATGGTAGATTCCGTCAGAATCCTTTATCCCCGGAGGGTCAACAAAAGAAATCTCCGGAGCAAGGGTCAGAGAAAGGGAGTTCTTAAGCGCAGGTGGTATCTTGACGGAAACGAAACGTGATTTGCTGTCCTCTTGTGTCGGTGTGAAGAAAGACAGGCTGATCTGAAAGTTCTTATTCCCGTTCGGAAGAAAAAGGATTCTATCATCATGGGTTTGATCGCACAGCAAAGAGCCGCTAGCTACCATTTTGATATCTCTGATCACTACATCGCTGCCAAAAAGTGGAATCGGATTCACTTCGCCTGAAATTACCTTTCCGGATAGAATTACATCACCCCTAGCCTTTTCTTTATCAATCTTCATCTCGTAGGCAGCGCTTTCAATACTGTAAACAAATGGAGCTTCTTCATCCTTAACATCTTCCATAATTTTTCTTGTAATGCTTTCCTTATACAGTGTCTTAAACTCTTCCCATGGAACGGACACGGACTCGTCGGCCCAGATCGAATCCGAAGTAAGCAGTAGCATTATTATGAGAAAAAGCAGTCTTTTCATTTTTGCCCTCTATCCAAAAAGTTAGTGACTTCTGCCTTTCACCTGCATGTTAGGTTTCAGTATAAACCATAAATATGAAATCAGTATGAAACCCATGTGAAATCCATGTGAAAAATTCGTTGCGATGGTTTTCCCTTGACAGACAGGCCGCGGCTTCCTATACTCACGCCATCAGAAAACGAATTCTTATCACTTGGTTTTCGTTGCGAAACTCTGGTTAGGACCGACTGAACCAACCAGTTTTTCCTACGCCTATTCACAAAGCCCTCACCAACAGGAGACTCTGGGGAGAGCTTTCGGCTGGTTGAAATCGCTATGCTCTGCAAAACAGATCCTTTGATTGTGCAATAGGGCTATCCAAAAATTTGCTGGGATATTTGTTCGCCTGTGCGGAGGCACAGTATTTGCAGATTCTGGCGGCTTGTATACGTGGGACCCGCATTTGAGTGACCAGCACAGTACTGGAGGGATCCAAACGAGGCGTCCTTCCGCGCGTTGGAGATGAGGGATCTCAATGTCACAGAAGATACTGGTAGTTGAGGATGAGCCTGCCATTGCAGACAATATTACCTATGCATTGAAGACTGAGGGTTTTGAGCCGATCTGGGCTGCAACCGGGTGTGAAGGGAAGGATATCTTGTCATGCAGCGATATCGCCCTCATCATTCTGGATATTGGACTTCCTGATATAAACGGGTTTGAACTATGCAAGATGATACGGCTGACCTCGGCGGTTCCGATCATTTTTCTTACCGCCCGTGCTGATGAGATAGATCGGGTCGTAGGTCTCGAAATCGGCGGAGATGATTACGTTGTGAAGCCATTCAGCCCACGAGAACTGACCGCTAGGGTCAAAGC
>CAYFYW010000048.1:0-2292 GCA_964347425.1 uncultured Nitrospirales bacterium | reverse complement strand
GAAGGAACAATCGAGACAGAAATCAATTTCGAAGAGGTACGGGACAATTTATTGACTTTATGGAAAATTGTAGAGGAAGAGAAGCGAATAGCAGAAGAAAAGGAGAAGTTCGTTAGAAGCTCCCAAACTGTCTTTTTCGAGGCTTGGGTGCCAGACATCGTTGTCAAGAATGCAATTGACTGGATAAAGAAAGGCTCTGAGGGAAACAGTTGATGAATATAATGAATTCTGTGACCAGCGCTACGATGAAATATTTGTAAAGGATCCGCAATACCTGCAGGCGCTTCGCACACCACCGTTCTATGCAATCAAGTTTAGCGGCGCCATCCTTGTGACCACGGGCGGAATAAAAATCAATGACAAAATGGAGGCGTTGGATAAGGAGGGTGAACCTATTCCAGGATTATACGCGGCTGGCGCCGATACCGGTGGTTGGGAGTCAGAAACATATTGTGCCGTGTTGTCAGGCAGTGGTTTTGGCTTTGCCATGAATTCAGGTCGCATCGCGGCAGAGAATGCGTCGGATTACATTCAGGGAAAAGTTATGTGATATAACAAAAGGAGGTTCAGATGGCAGAGAAGGGTATATTTGATCTTTCGGGTAAAGTTGCTTTGGTAACTGGCGGAGGTTCCGGGCTGGGCCGTTCCATCTGTGCAGCCATGGCGGAATATGGTGCGCATGTGGTCTGCGTGGGAAGAACTACTAAAAAGATTGAAGGGACTATCGATTTGATAAAGGGATTCGGGACCAAAGCCATGGCTATCACGGCAGATGTTGCAGATCAGGCTCAAGTACAGAACATGGTTGATAAAACAGTAAAAGAATTGGGGACAATTGATATCTTTTTCGCCAATGCGGCGATACGTGAGGTCGGGTTCCAGAGAATTCACGAGAAACCGGTTGAAGATTGGGACAAGGTAGTAAACGTCAACTTGAGAAGCGTTTTTCTTCAAATGAGGGCTGTATTCCCCATAATGATCAAACAAAAAAAGGGCAACTTCATCAGCGTCTCATCGATAGGAGGTTTATGGCCTATCGCGGATCAGGACTTCCCCAAATTAAACACAGCCTACTCCGTGGCCAAGACAGGGCTCATTATGCTGACTAAATTAGCGGCCCGCCAGTATGCTGAGGATAATATTCGCGTTAATGTAATCTGTCCCGGATACCACGAAACCGAGCTAACACCGCCGGAAGAAAAGGAAGCCCTTGAAGCTGAACTAATTCCTCATATCCCGTTGGGCAGGGGAGCTAAAGCTGACGAGATCAAGGGGCTTGCTGTCTGGCTTGCCTCTGATGCATCAAGCTATGTTACCGGCCAGATGTTAATCCAGGATGGCGGAGTTTACGCGTGATACGGGAATTAGGTTCGGACCAATCATGAAAGACCCCAATGCAGTCATTGAGTGCCCCTTTATATTCAACATACAAAAGAAGATGATCTCGTAAAAAGTAAAGCTCCCCGCCCACAGAGCGGGGCTTGCGGGGTACTTGCCGGTCAAAATCCGATGGGATTTTCTAAAAGGATTTTTTAATGCAATCGTCTATACAACTAGACAAAAAATACTTGACAAAAAAAATATTCAATGCTATTCAAGGCATATCGAATGCTCGCTCTATATATCGCTACTCTAACTATGTGAATGAATCCGAATAGTTAAAGAAATAAAGGCATAAGATTTCAAAGGATACCATTCCCAGCTCTGCCAAAGACCCCGCGTTCATCGAGAAAAAACAAGGCCAAATTTTGGAGGAGGTCGGTTTCTCCGTTAAATCTTTTCCGTGAAAATGAGGTTTTTAAAAAGTCTTTAAACCTTATATTTTTTTTCATTGTGTATAGGAGGAAAGGGAGAAGGTATATTGGGTTCAACTTACAAAATAGGTTTAATCACAAAAAAGGAGGGGAAAAAATGTTAGAAAAGTCATGGAAAAAAGTCAAAAGTAGGAAAGGAAAAGGTTTGGGCGCCGTTTTTATAGCTACACTGTTGATCGGTGCCATGGCCTACACCACAACCGCGGTAGCTGAACCGCAGGTCATTAAGCTAAAGTACAGTTCGCCCTACATGCCCTTTGAGCCGCCCAATGTTCAGGCCAACCGTACACTGGATATGGTCGAAAAGAAAACAAATGGAAGAATAAAGGTTGAGCGCTTTATGGCTGGGGCATTGGGAGGGCCTCTTGAACAACTTGGCTTAGTAAGTTCGGGGGCGGTTGACATCATAGGACTACACTACGATCAAAACCGCGAGCAATTGCCGCTTCATCAGATAATCAACACTGATCAACTCACT
>CAYFYW010000047.1:0-2159 GCA_964347425.1 uncultured Nitrospirales bacterium | reverse complement strand
AGAGAGTGTAAGGACGCTGAATATCTGCATAGCTTATCTATTAGCTTTCATCAAGCCTTAGAAGTATGGAACCTCATGTACGAACATATCCTTAAGGTTCATCGCCACGAAGGAGCATGGCTGTTTATTCATTACAATCAAGTATTAACCGACAGAGGTCTAAATCTTATAGAGACCTTCGTAGATGCGCCGGTAGACCATTCTTTTCCAGATCCATCATTGCGCAGGTCATCTTCGGAGAATCCTGTGGCGGAAGAGACTTCACGGGTATATCAACACCTCTCTGAGCTTGCAGAATACGAAGATACAAATGCGGAGTTTTAACTTCAAAACAACGGAGATTGTGCACGGTGTAACAGTAATTGTGTGCTGCTACAATAGCTCAACAAGATTGCCATCAGTCTTGACTCATTTGGCGACACAAAAAGTGCCGCGAGACATTCCTTGGGAGGTTATTGTCGTAGATAATGCTTCTACAGATGACACTTCTCAGGCCGCTCTTCGGGTCTGGCCCAAAGATGCGTCTGCACCGTTGACAGTAATGTATGAACCTCAGAAAGGGCTTATCCATGCTCGCCATCGGGGTCTTTCAGAGGCAAAGTTCGAATTCATAAGCTTTATTGATGATGATAACTGGGTTATTCCGAACTGGGTGAAGATCGTTTTCGAAGTTATGTCCCGATCCCCCACCATAGGGGGCTGCGGTGGGTTTATCGAAGCAGTATGCGAAATTGAACCGCCATGGTGGTTTGAGAAATATAAAATCGGTTATGCTATAGGTCCTCAAGGGCCAGAAGCAGGTGATGTAACAGAGACACGAGGGTATTTGTGGGGAGCGGGACTTACAATACGCAAATCAGTGTGGCAGAAACTGATTAATAGCGGATTTCGTAGCCTACTAACAGGTCGTAGAGGAAATAGCTTAACCGCCGGCGAAGATCTTGAGTTATGTTTTGCTATGAAAATGGCAGGTTGCTGGTTATGGTATGAGCCGCGTCTCCATCTTCGTCATTTTATCCCTGCTCATCGCTTGACATGGAGGTATTTTCGTCTTTTATACCGTGGCTTTGGGGCATCAACCGTCGGGCATGATCCTTATTTCGCCCTCTTAGGGTCTAAAGGAAAAATGGATCGGAGGACTTGGAAACGGGAGTTTCTAAAAACATTGATGAAATTGCTTCGTTTTCGGGCCTGGCTTGGAAGAGCCCTTTTGACCTCTTGTGAAGGAGACCATCAAGCATTGTCAGTGGAATTAGCAATGGGGCGCCTCCTCGAGCTTTTTCAAAGGCGTCAGGCCTACGACAGCAGCTTCCGTGCAGTGAAGGAACTTAAGGACAATTTGGGCGTTAAAGGGAAAGATTGTCCAAACTCTACTAAAAGAATTCAGGATAACCGTTGATATTAGCAACATCATTATCCATTTTCTCCTCCTAAGAAACTACCCCGGCAATTGTCTCTGTAACTTCCAGTTTTGGAATAGGTTTTAGGCCGATGCGGTAGTTTCTCAAGAGTAATTTCTTTTATTGGTAACTCGGGCGCAAAAGCGGCCGAGTCTACTGCTTCTAAGAAACTGCCGGCCCAAGCTCGGGGTTTTGAATGAGTTTGTATCCCAGGAGTTACGCTCTATTCCGCCCCGGGCAAGGCGACAGGAAGTTTCTTCCGTGTGTAACGCACACCGCACCTCAGTGTGCGCCCCCTGCTAACTGAAGATCTCAAATGCGTTGTCCAACCCTCGCTGAACTTCCGTCGCCAACACCTGGCCGCGCTGGCTTTCCGTGGACTCCGGAGAGGTCTCGGACTCTTCCCAGGGAGTCGATCATAGTGGGGATTACTGGCGCAGAATAATTGGATTCTGCGGCGTGATGGCCATATCGTAAGCCGCAGTCGGAAATGTTCATCAGGCGGCTAAGGACCAGAACATCGCCTTGGATTGCAGTTATGCCATCGGTGAGAAGAAGTCCGACGTATTGGCAGGCAGGACTGCTGGCTGCTCCGTCGGTCTCGTTCTGACAAGAGCAACCGGTAGAGTTGAACCCTAATTTGCCACTGTAGGGAGCTATGTTATACCCCCGTGCTAGATGTAACATGGATCATTTAGCGTGCCGAACTGCGTGCACCCGAGTAAGTGCGAGGGGACTGTTACGAACATGTGCGTGAGG
>CAYFYW010000046.1:0-3128 GCA_964347425.1 uncultured Nitrospirales bacterium | reverse complement strand
CACTGATATTTGTGTTGGATGTCATTCTTCGGCAACAGCCGAGACTGTTATTAATAATATTCCAATTGTATATAATATATCTTTACCGGCAAGACCTTTAGCTGGAGGTAATTTCCACTGGGTTGCCAATGACGGTGACCCTTATGGTCACAACGTCCGGGGCATCTCTGTAAAGGACGCCACACTGAATGTCGCACCCGGTTCGATCCCTCTTCAGTCTGGTTGTGGTGAGTCCTGCCATAAAAGCCTCACCCTACCCGACTATGATAACTCCGGAGACTACAACAATGGGTGCGAGGGTTGCCACCAGAGCGTTATGCATCACGGCGATCATCCGGTAGGGCAGCCGGTGCCATCGCAAGCTGGTTGGTATCGTTTCTTGAGTTCTCCGCCCGGTCACATGGAGGCTATCGGAGGTGGTGGAGTTTATGGTATAGAAGATCCTGAATGGGAGTTCAATGCTACGAGCTCAACACACAATATCTACTTTAGCGGGGATAGCAGCGTACCAACTCCTCCTGATTATTTCGAATCCATTTCTGCGTTCTGTGCCGGTTGCCACTTTAAATTCCATTCCCCGGGATTTCCCCGCTTCGGAGTTGACAACGGGGGCAACGGCAACCCGTGGTTAAGACATCCAACCGATGTCGTTATTCCCAATTCAGGAGAATTTGCAGATGGTAAAGTCATCAACACGGCCTACGACCCTGTTGTGCCGGTCGGCAAGCCTGATCTTACCACCTTTGATCCATCGCTGATAGAGGATGGGGACAAGGTCATCTGCATTTCATGCCATCGTGCCCATGGTTCTGATCAACCTGATATGCTCAGGTGGGATTATGACACCATGATGTTGGGCACTGATGGATCTGCAGCAGGCACGGGTTGCTTTAAGTGCCATACTGAAAAAGACGGAATATAACCAAAATTTCTCCTGAATCTCTGAGAATTATAATCTCCTACCTGTTAATACCGACGGTTAAGAAGGATTCCGGACAGATCCCTGACATTGCAGGGACAGGAGTCGGAATGACTGGACCGATCCTCGACAGACGAGACGGGAACCGAAATGACAGGCTGAACAGGCGCGTTCAACTCTTTTGCGAAAGAACCTACCCAAATCCCGATATAGAAACACTGTTAAACTACTTTAGAGGGTAACAGTATTAGCCTCGAACGGTTTTAAGCATCACAAAAGCCTCACCACGATGGTGAGGTGTGATGCTTACCTCGGTATGTACCATACGGTACATACCCGAGGAAACCCGAAACTTCGCCTTGTACCATCTGGTTCAGGGCTTCGGGATAAGCTGCCTGTCGCCTGCCTGCTCCATGAGTCGTAGACCGACAGGCAGGGCAGACAGGAATGAGTGAAAGGCTAGTGCTGTTACCCATGATATTGTTCTATCTCTGTTCTTGGGACCTAATTTTTTTGTTGATATTTCATGATAATATGTGATATGTATGTATTTGTTTGTTGATAAGTTGAAAGGTGTAATATTTGAATAGTAAGAAGAAACCTGTGAAAAAATCAGGTGTCATTTAATGTAATTTTAAATGAAATACAGAAATTGGCGCTAAAAAATGAAATACGAAAAGAGAAAATTTATGAGATTTGACATTCCACTTCTTATTGAATTTAAGCCGGCAGAAGGGGATTGTGAGTATACTTATGGTATAACAAAAAATTTTTCCTATGAAGGATTTGGCTTTGAGTCATTAAAAACAACTGACTTAAAGCTTGATGAAGCCATGGAGTTCAAATTAAAGTTTCCCCGATGGCGTATGTCTTTCACCGTTATGGGTGATGTCGTTTGGAAAAAGTATGTGGAGAACAGACGCACGGCGGGAGTTAAACTGAGAGATATTGGCAAAGAAAATAAAAGAAATCTTTTGGAAAAAATATCCACCTATAAGAATGTACCTCCTGACTCGTTACTCTATAGTTCGGAATCTGAGATTGCGACGGAGAAGAAAAGTGACAAAGGGTCTGAAGAGAAATCATCAAGAGAGACAGAAAAATCGGGTATCGAGAAACAGTACCTGGAGTCTAAATCTGTGTGCAGGGTCACTTTCAGATTACCGAAAGCGGCAGCACCTGAAACTCAGAGTGTCACAATTGTCGGGGATTTCAATAACTGGAATTTAACCGATACACCTATGAAAAGACTTAAAAACGGTGACTTCGCATTAACTCTGGAACTGCCCTCAAATAAAGAGTACAGATACAGGTATTTTATTGATTCCTGTCGCTGGGAGAATGACTGGTTTGCAGATAAATATGCCCCAAACCCTTATGGATCTGACGATTCTATAGTAGTCGTTTAGTCTCATCAAAAAATTGTTACAGACCTCTCCAAATACAGAGAGGAGAAATGCCAGACGTCAGTTCCGCTCTACTCTACAGGTCGTAAACTAAGGGTTCGAGGGTCACAGCAAAACTTTATACAATTTTTGTAAATGCAAATGTTGAATTATACAATTATACTAATTTCGATAATATCTCATTCAAGTTTTCAATCTGATATGGTTTTACTAAAGCACCCTTGAAACCGTACTGCTCAAAATCCGTCATTACAGTGTCGTTTGAATAACCGCTCGATGCTACCGCTTTAACATCAGGGTTTATCTCAAGAAGTTTGCCAATAGCCTCTTTACCGCCCATTCCACCGGGCACCGTCAAGTCAAGAATTACGACATCGAACGGCCTTTGCGCCTCTAAGGCCTTTTTATACAGATCTATCGCCTCTTCTCCATCCCTTGCAACCTCGACCTCAGATCCGACATGTCTCAGAAATTCCTCAACAAAATTTATGACCACCTCTTCATCATCCATTATGAGAACCCTTCCCTTGACTGTAAAGGACTCTGCCTTTGCTTTTTCCTTTCTCACCTCCTCTTTTTCGGATGCAGGAAGATATATTTGAAAGGTTGTCCCGATATCAGGTTTTAATTCTGCGGTGATTAATCCTTCGTGGTTTTTTATAATTGAATAACATATGGTAAGTCCGAGTCCCATCCCTTTCTCACTTACCCTGTCTTTGGTAGAAAAGTAAGGGTCGAATATCTTTGACAGATTCTCCTCAGGGATACCAACACCGTGGTCTTCTATGGATATCTTTATATAC
>CAYFYW010000045.1:0-4673 GCA_964347425.1 uncultured Nitrospirales bacterium | reverse complement strand
TTCATGTCTTGTGCCCTCCTTTTGATATTTAGTTAGTATCCGCTGAGCAAATATTGAGTCAGATTATTTCCCTGTAACCACCCTCCTTTCCCTTTGGTGCATCCACCGTATTAAAAGTTCCGTCGAGTTTTGTCACTTTCATTAAATCTCCTGAGACTATAGAGCATTTTTGCAAACCTCCTATAGCCTCGTATCCTACTAAAAAGCGGGTATGCTTTGGCGTAATGATCCACTGATCACCCTACACCTCAATGTCGAATATGTTTCGTAACTTTTTCAGCGTTTTCTGAAATCAGTTATGTAATCTGCTTGATGAGTAATTAATTTTTGGCTAAGTGAAGAAGTACATCTTATTGTTTTTGAAATGCAAGAATATCATTAAATATCATAATTGTTAAATTAATAATTCTTATAACTTCTATAAGGATTTCATATATGCGAGATGGTGCAAATAGCTAAACGATTTCCGTTAGCAATCTTGCATTTTTAGGCAAGATCTGAAAACAAGATTACAGGAAGTTTTCAATCCCCCTATCGTCCGTTTCAGGAGTAATATCAATAGGTCCTTTGCTTTCAGCAGTCACAAGAAAAGGGCGAGGTCGGCCCGATATATCGGTGTCTGCCGAATACTGAAATTTACTTTAAAATGAGGCTGTCTGGGGTATGATGGATTTGAGATATGTCACATGTCAAGACCTGACACCATGACACCCTGCTGGAAATTTAATGTTAAAACAGTTAGAATAAATAAGTTAAGCAATCCCATGATTATCAATATCCAGCCCGCTGTACGTATCACTGTTTGGTCCAGTAACTTGGCAGGACGATGAAGAGCGAATGTCTTTAAAATTAAATCATAAAGAAGTTTTGACGGTCTTTACATTCTGGAACCAGGGAGGACTTTGAAAATGAAAGGATGTGTAGTTTTTTTGACAGCAATTACCATAGGTATGTTCGCGCTCGTCATACTTAACGACATACTGGGTAACGGAATAGATACGGCATACGCCTTGCCCACCGCGGCCGACTGCCGGTTATGTCACGATAATCCTGATATTGTCGAACCCCCTACAAATGTTGACCGTCACCATCTCCTTTACGGAACCCCAATAGGTGATCCGAACTCTGCCCCTTTTGCAGATCCGCCAGCAGATTTTGATTGTTTCTCATGCCACGCAGTTGACTGCAGTACAGGAGTATGTAACGTCTCAGTAGAAAGGGATTGCACAGTCTGTCATGGAGCTGTAACGCATGAAGAACAGCATGATATGACCATGACGAATTCACCTGACTGTCTTGAATGTCATGTTGATAACGTTGTTACCGAGCATGTGACTAATCGAGGCTTGTTATGTAGTATATGTCATGATTCATTGCGGCAGGATGTCCAGGACGCCATAATACGCGGTATAAATGGTGAAATAATATTCTGTTCTGACTGTCACGGATTCACATCTCACCGCGAGCAGCATGAATCAACCAATTCGGTCTGCACTGCGTGTCATCAGAGAAACCTTCAGGATACGCACAATAACAACTGCGGTCTCTGCCACGAATCGACTATTCCGGAGGTAATAAATGCCATAAACTCAGGCAACACGGACTGTTATGCCTGTCACATTGCTCAACCCCATGCTGAAAGCTGTGAAATCTGTCACTCTGACAAGCGGTTCTCAGACTATATTGGAAGAAGCGTGAGCATACACGATAAGCACAAGGACAGGGTTATTTGCGGTATTTGTCATGAGATTCCGCAGTCGATTGATTTCGGTTCACAGAATAATGCCTGCGGCAATCTCTGTCACGGGGGTAAGGACTATGACAGGTTTCAGGATATTCATAAGAAACATATGGGCAAATTCAATATCATGCCCAACCCGTGCAACTGGTGCCACGGTCTGTCAGTGCCGCAAAGGCCGGACAATATCTGTTTACTCTGTCATAGAGATGAGAGCGGTGGTTCGGATGTTGCACACGATAAGCATGCTGAAAAGTTTGACTGCACCGCCTGTCATGAATCAGTAACAGGCTTTGGTCCGGACGTGAGGTTTGACGCAAGCCGCCAGGTCTGCAGGTTCTGTCACAGTCCGGAAAGCGATGGGCCTCGAAAGGTTCACAATAAACATGTCTTTGATGAGGCCCAATGTTATGTCTGTCACGGTGATTCCAATGTCTATGCCTCATTTAGAGGTGATAAGGATTGCACGATCTGCCATTACACAAAGAGCGGGAGCTTTCAGAGAGTTCACAAGAAGCACGCTGGCAATCAAATGATGTGCACGGTCTGTCACTCAATAGTACCTCCAAATGTGGAGGGTATTCAGGGATATGAAACAGGACCACCACCGCCACAACCAGAAAATGAGCCTCCTTTGGCTAACGCCGGAGATGACCAGGCAGCCACAGTTGGTCAGGCAGTATATTTTGATGGTTCACAGTCTCATGACTCTGACGGGACAATTGTCAGCCATGAGTGGGATTTCGGAGATGGCTCATCTGCAACTGGCGTTACGGCTGTTCATTCATATAGCTACGCAGCAACGTTTACGGTTACTCTGACCGTTGTTGATGATGATGGGGCGGTTGATAACGATACCCTATTGATAGCTGTAACCGAAATTCCGGCAGAGCACAATCTGGCCCTCAATAAGCCAGCCTCTGCCTCTGATTACGAATATTCTTACACGCCTTCTAACGCAGTAGACGGATCTATGAGTACCAGGTGGCTAAAGAGGAGTAAGTCAGATGAGTGGTTAAGAGTAGACCTTGGAAGTGTGTACAGGATTAACAGGGTTGTCATCCACTGGCATAACGATTACGCCGAAGACTATAACATATATGTATCAACATACGGCGGGTCGTGGTTTGGATCGTGGAGCAGGATTAAAGAGGTAAGGTCTGGCAATGGTGGAATAGACGAATTGACTTTTAGCGGACGGGATGCCCGCTATATCTTTATAGAGTTCAAGAAACCCCGTGACGATGACGGATACTCCATCTATGAATTTGAGGTGTACGGTCAATAGAGGCATTACCCCTGAAACATAACATATTCATTTTTCTGATAACGGTAAGCATATTCTTGACTCTACCCGGCCCAGCCCTGGTGCTCGGGGAATCTAACTGTACAAAATTCCCTATGTCGATGTCCGGCCCAGATAATTTTAGATAATTTTGGGTTTACTTGGCGGTTTGGAACCAACCCTGTATCCTTCGTGGTACGGAGTTGCTGAATACTGAAATTTACATTAAAATGAGGATGTCGCAAGGGGTCTGGCCTGCCTGGCTAATTAATTTCTACTATATTGATGTTCGGTCGCGATATATTTAGCTTGCCGAATACTGAAATTTGCATTAAAATTAGGACGCTGGGGTAGGGGGATTTAAGTGAAAAAGAAATATTTGGTTACAACCATATGCTTTCTATTGGCGAATGTATTACTTGTAAGCAGGGGGTCTGCTGAAAAAGCGCCTGCCCTTTCAACATATTATATCGGGAGGTGGTCTGGAACAACCAGCCAGGGGTTGCCCATAAGATTGATAATCGAAAACGTTAATGGCAGAGCTGTAGTAACTAAATTAGGATACAAGATTGAGCTAGAGGGTATTGCCTGGGGCTGGAGTAAAACAATAGACAGACTTAAGCCACAGACTATAAGGGCAAGGATTATTTCTTTTGAGTTTAGTTACGAAGGGAAATTCGATTTAAACGTGGTTGAAATTACGGGACATTTTGTCAGCGCTTCTTTGCTAAAAGGAACCTTAAGGGAAACCAGTATCTACCCGGTGGACATAGTAACAGCAGTTGGAGAAGTGACCTATACGGCTACAAAAGAATGACGGAAACAATCCGTTTTGCGGTTTTTTAATATTATGTATGGTGCGAGGGTAACTATAGAGAGATAAATCACAATTGTGGTAAACGAGAATGGTTTATTTCAATTAACGGAGGTGTGGAAAATGATTTTAACATTTTTGAGCAAATATAGAGATACTGGAATCTTGATTCTTCGCATAGGATTAGGATGCATGTTTCTGTTTCATGGCTTTCCAATAATATTTGGCGGGCCGGAGATATGGGAAGAGGTAGGAAGCTTGGTAATGCCAGATATTAGTATTCAATTAATAACTGTACTTGGGGGATTCATAGCTGCCATTGCAGAATTTGTAGGAGGCATTTGCATTATTTTAGGACTATTTTTTAGACCCGCATGTTTACTTTTAGCAATTACCATGACTTTTGCCTCTGTTATGCACTTAAGAAGAGGTGATACTTTGGGCGGGGCTTCTCATGCCATCGAGAATGGCATTGTATTTCTGAGTTTAATTTTTATTGGCCCTGGCAAATATAGTATTGATGAAAAATTTAGCTCTAATCATTGAGAATAAAGGGTCAGGGCGGTTATGGGCCGGTTGTTTCTCCAAAAATAGAAAACTTATCTTTTTTCTCCGGGAACAGGATAATAATACTAATACGCCTGTTTCTTGGATCGTATGGATCATCCTTTATAAGCGGGTCTGTAGCTGCATACCCGGCCACACGGGCAATCCGCTCGTGGCGAAGTCCGTTGGCCTCAAGCTCTTTTCTTGCTGACGATGCCCGCTCAGTGGAAAGCTCCCAGTTGCTGTAATCTGTCCTTGCATAAGGCAGTGCGTCTGTATGGCCCTCGATG
>CAYFYW010000044.1:0-4895 GCA_964347425.1 uncultured Nitrospirales bacterium | reverse complement strand
ACCGGAATAAACCTCCGTGTAACAGAGCCATCCCTTACTCCTTTTAGAATTTCCCCATCCGTAAGCTCACCGCCATCAAGGTACTTTTCAAGCAGCGAATCATCTGATTCCGCTATTTTCTCTACCAATTTCTTGCGGTATTCTTCAGCGTTGTGTCTCAGTTCTTCAGGAATACTTCCTTCAGACAGAGACCCGCCGTCATATTTTATAGCCTTCATGTTTATGATGTCTATAACTCCCTCAAGGCTTTCTCCAGAACCCAGGGGTATGTTCAGCGGAATTGCAGCAGATTCATAGGATTTTTCAATCTCTCCTATGGCCCTGTGGAAATCGGCGTTTTCTCTATCCATTTTATTGACAAATACAATTCTTGGAATTTCATATTTACAGGCATATTGCCAGATTTTTCCTGTCTCAGCCTTAACGCCTGACAGGGCGCTGATAATTACTATGGCACCATCAGTGATGCTGAGGCATCCCCTTGTATCTTCCAGGAAACCCGTATACCCCGGCGTATCTATAATATTAATCCTGTACCCTTTCCAATCACAGAAAGCAATCGCAGAGGATATGGAAATCTTACGCTCAATTTCCTCGGGTTCATAATCAGTTACCGTGTTTCCGCTTTCAATTTTTCCAAGTCTGTCAGACGCCTTTGAGTCAAACAGCACGGCCTCAACAAGTGAGGTCTTCCCCGCACCACCGTGGGCAATCACTGTAACGTTTCTAATCTTTTCCACATCAAAATTTGCCATTAAACCCCCTTAATTTAATATCTCGGTTATGGTTAAGGTGACGTAACCCGTCTTATTTTTAGGTCATGTAAGCAGGTAATGGTCAGGATGCCGGTCTGGTTATTGGGTTAAGTTGTAGGTAGATTACTTAACCTTCACCTAACTACTAAACTGGCCTCCTTACCTTAACCCTAACCTTTAACCCTTTTCCTGTATGTCGAGTATTTCCTCTATGATCGGCTTATACTCTATTTTTGCTTCTGCCTTTTTACCCCATGTTTTTGCAATGAGGAAACTTGCGATAAGGGCGACAAAACCCAGAATAGCAGAAACAACATCTGAATTAATATCTTTAAAATATGCTTCACCTAAATTTTTCCCGATAATGACTCCTGCTATAAAAGCCACGAGGGGAAAACCATAGATGAACAATGTTCCTTTAAGATAAGTCTGCGGCTTTATAGAGACCTTGACTGTCTGGCCTTCCTTTGCCTGAACGGTATTTAACGCCTCTATCTCCATTCCTTCCTCTGAAGATTCGCATACGCCAGAGGCAGCGCAGCCCTCACAGACACCTCTTTTTTGAACAATAACTTTTGCCATAATACCGTCTGTTTTTTTTACTATTCCGGTTTCTTCAATCATAAGATTTTTAGTAACTACTCAGGTTGTCAGGTTCACGGTTAGTCGCCTTTCTACCCTTGAACCTTGAACACTGGAACTGTGAACCTGAGTAGTTACGATTTTTAAATCATCCTCTCAACAGCTTATATTCTATACTGTCTACAAGTGCCTGCCAGGAGGCTTCTATAATGTTTTCAGAAACTCCTACCGTGCCCCATTTATGGCTGTCATCACCTGATTCGGTCAAAACCCTTACTTTTGCAGAGGTTCCCTTCCCGGCAGCCAGAACCCGTACCTTATAATCTATAAGTGTAACATCTTTTAGCTGTGGATAGAATTTTTCAAGAGCCTTTCTAAGGGCGTTATCCAGGGCATTCACGGGTCCATTGCCCGTAGCAGCGGTATGTTCTACACCACGAGGGGTTTTTACCATTATTGTTGCCTCGCTGATAGGCTCTTCACCTTCTTTTCTCTTTTCGACAATTACCCTGAACCCTATAAGGTTAAAAAATTTCCTGTGAAGTCCGAAAGTCTTTTTCATCAAAAGCTCAAAGGAGGCCTCGGCACCTTCAAACTGGAAGCCCTGGTTCTCAAGCTCTTTCATTTTTTTCACTATCCTTACTACCTTTGGAGAGTCAGGATCAATCTTTAAGTTGAACTCCTTTGCCTTTCTGATTATGTTGCTCTTACCTCCGAGATCGGACACAAGGACTCTCTGGTAATTCCCTACGAGCTCGGGTCTTATGTGCTCATACGTCTCCGGGTGCCTCTGAATAGCACTCACATGTATGCCCCCTTTATGGGCAAAGGCACTATCTCCTGTAAATGGTTGTCTCTTGAAATGCCTGAGATTAGCTATCTCTGTTACAAAGCGGGATACCTCTTTTAATTTTTTTAATTGTTCATCACTTATGCAGTTCAACTTAAGTTTTAACTTTAAGTTTGGAATTACGGAAATCAGGTTGGCATTTCCACATCTTTCCCCTAATCCATTAATTGTTCCCTGAACATGAGATGCACCAAGTTCTGCAGCAATAACGGAATTGGCAACAGCACATTCGGCATCATTATGGGCATGAATACCAATGGGAATTTTAAACTCACCAAGGACCTTTTCTACCATGTCCCCTAATTCATGAGGTAAGGTTCCGCCGTTAGAGTCGCAGAGTACAATACAGTCTGCCCCTCCAGAGACCGCAGCCTCCAGGGCATTCAGAGCATATTCAGGATTTGTTTTATAGCCATCAAAAAAATGCTCTGCATCAAAAAATACTTTTGGGGTCCTCTTTTTAAGATAGGCTATGGTGTTGTAGATTAAGTCCAGATTGGTTTTCTGAGATACTCTTAAAGCTTCTCTTACGTGAAAGTCCCACGTCTTCCCCACGATAGTTACAATAGGGGTATTAGCAGTTATAAGCGCTTTTATGCTCGGATCCTTATTGACCTTAGATGACGCCCTGTGTGTAGAACCAAAGGCAACGAGTTTAGATTTTTTGAATTTGAGCCTTTTTGCCTTTTGAAAAAATTCAGCATCCCTGGGGTTAGCACCAGGCCATCCACCTTCAATATAATGAACACCTAGTTCATCAAGCTTCTGTGCTATCCTTAACTTATCTTCAACAGAAAATGAGATATCTTCTGACTGGGCACCATCCCTTAACGTTGTGTCATAAATTTCAATTCTACGCATTTGTTTAATTACATGGTTTTACAGACTTTCTGTGGAATACCCTGTTACCCCCTCTTTGACAAAGACTTCTTATTCGTATCCCCCCCTATGGTAAAGTGGGTTTACCCGCATATTTTACAATATTTTTCGGAATCGGTGTAATCTGTAACTTATCTGCATAATCAGAGGCAGTTAAAATTTTAAGGAACTCTTCAATCTCCTCTCATGTTGTTACTCAGCCAGATCAAAAGCATCATGCAAGACCTTTACCGCTGTCTCTGTATGCTCGATGTCGATAATGCAGGAGATCTTTATCTCCGACGTACTTATCATCATTATATTGATATTTTTTTCAGCAAGTGTCTTAAACATCTTGGCAGCTATCCCGAAGTGGGAACGCATCCCTACGCCCAGGATAGAAACCTTTGCAATGTTATCCTGAACATGAGCTCCTCTTGCACCAAGCTTCTCAGATACTTTTTGTGTAATTTGAAATGCCTTTTTGCATTCAGAAACAGGAACGGTAAAAGAAATATCTGTCGATTTACCGTCACTGCCTACGTTCTGGACAATCATATCAACCACTATGTTAGTATCAGCAATAGCATTGAAAAGGCTGGCAGCTATTCCCGGTCTGTCAGGTACACCCATGATTGTGATCCTGGCCTGATCTTTGTCGTAGGCAACACCTGAAACTATAATTTTTTCCATCTTTTCATCCTCCTTTGTAACGATGGTTCCGGGGTTGTTGCTGAAACTTGAGCGAACTACAAGGGAGACACCATATTTTTTTGCAACCTCGACAGATCGACCGTGGAGAACTTTTGCTCCCAGACTTGCCATCTCCAACATTTCATCATAAGATACCCTGTCTATCTTTTTAGCTTCTGCAACCATATTCGGGTCAGTAGTATACACCCCCTCAACATCCGTATAGATTTCACACAGATCAGCATTAATCGCCGCAGCAATTGCAACCGCTGTGGTATCAGAACCACCTCTGCCAAGGGTTGTAACATCCGATAACTCGTTTATACCCTGAAAGCCTGCGACCACGGGAATTTTATTTTCATGGAGCTCCTCTTTCAGTCTGCCCGTATCAATACGCTCAATCATCGCTTTTGTATGTGTGCTATCTGTAATGATGCCAACCTGTCTGCCTGTAAGACTCATTGCCTTATAGCCAAGCTTCTGGATAGCCATTGCAGTAAGTGCACTGGTTACCCTTTCTCCTGAGGAGAGGAGAAGGTCCATTTCCCTTGCATCAGGGGTAGTCGTGATCTCATGGGAAAGCTGTATTAATTTGTCAGTTTCGCCCCCCATAGCTGATACGACAACAACAACTTTATTGCCCTGTTTTACAGATGACACAACCCGCTCAGCAACGGATTTTATCCTCGCCGTATCTTTCACAGAAGTGCCTCCGTATTTCTGAACTATCAAAGCCAAATCCCTACATCCTTTCTATAGAGTCAAGCTCCCCGCCCACAGGGCGGGGCTTCCTCTTAGTGTCATCCCCAACTTGATTGGGGATCCAGAAGAAAAATTAAGAGAATTTTTCATAAAAATTTCTCTGTGTACTCTGGTATGTACCGCACGGTACATACCTCTGTGGCTTATAATTTTTTCTTCACAAAATAGTCCATCAACTTATATCCCTTTTCAAAAGCACGAATGTGCCTGGCCTTACAGATGTCTTCTGAATAAGAGGTGATCTCCGCCTTTGCCTTTTTTGGCAGTCTGCTCCTGAATAGTGCAAACGGGACAGGATCGTCGGTGTGACTCTTAACGCTTACAGGAGTAGCGTGATCAGTGAGAAGCAATATGCTGTAGTCTTTGAACTTCTTAATACCCCTTAAAATTGTCCC
>CAYFYW010000043.1:0-3209 GCA_964347425.1 uncultured Nitrospirales bacterium | reverse complement strand
TTAGCGCAGGCTCCCGGGTACAGCAGAGTAGTTCAAAATTCAGCGATGAATCACCAAAGGTTCTAAACCTCACCCGCGGCTCCGGGTCCTGAACAACATTGGCATTCCCTGAGGCAATCTCCAGAAGAATCTTTTCTACCTGATCAATATCGCTTCCATAAGCTACAGATGCAGGAATTCTTATTCTGAACTTTGGCACCGGCGCACTTTCGTTTATTATCTTTGAGCCGGCAATAATTGAATTGGGAATGGTTATCAGTACGTCATCTCTTGTCTTAATCCTCGTGCTCCTGATGCCTATTTCAACTACCTCGCCCCGTTCACCTTGATCGAGAATAATATAATCTCCTATTTTAAAAGGCTTGTCCGCAAAAAGGCTTATGCCCCCGAAGAAATTTGCTATTGTATCCTTTGCAGCAAAGGCAACCGCAGCGCCTGCAATCCCGGCTGAAGCAACCAGAGGTGTAATATTGACTTTCCACAGTGAAAGCAGCACAGCAAGTGCAGTTACGGCAAGGACTATTTTGAAGACATTCTCCACAAAAGGGATTATATCCTTCTGCAGTCCCGTGACATCCGTTTTTTTCTTCAGGAGATACTCAAACAGGAGGTTGCCGATTCTTATAACGGGAATGAACCACATCATAACAACCAGGGTATAGAGAATACCACGGGTATAATAGATAACCTTTTCGGACAGCTCCAGATAAGGTATGGAAAAGACAATACCGATAAGTACTATTGTAAGAAAGAGGGGCTTGTGAACCAGTTCCATTATCCTGTCATCTATATCTGTTTTTGTAAACTGCGTAAATCTTTTCATAAACCTGGCAATAAAGATGTCTGCAATCTTGGCCAGTACCATGAAAAAGAAAATCGTGGCAGCAGTCTTCCAATAAGGAGCGTAGGCTATGTTAAATGAGTCCATAAGCTCTGACATAGATTATATTTTATTATTTTTTACAGAAAAAAAATAGGTTGCGGGGTGTCCTGTTTATCGAATCTAACCTACTGGGGGTAAACTTTGTACATAATAAACAATTCATATAAAACGACTGCAATATACATTACTATCGCAAATGGCAGTCCGATCCTGGCAATATAAATATTTTTGTACAGGCATACAATGGTTAAGGCTAAAGCAGTTATGAAGAATTTCACGAAGATAAAAGACAGGATACCGTTTTTTATGGAAATGGCCATAAAGGGATTGATCTCTATTACAGCATTGTTTTTTATTAATTCAAGTGTTAAATAAGCATCAACACAGCTAAGGAGTAAAAGAGCTACTATTATTACGAACAGCCGCAGACTATACAAATCTACAAATAAGTGTTTCTTTTTATCCCTTTTTCTCCTTATTGTCTGCCTGCGGCCGCCGACAAATGTGTATCTGCTTACAAGAGGAGTAGGTCGCTCTCGTCTGTCAAAAAGAATACGCTTGATTGAATTGTTTTCAGACATGCGTACCTCCTGTTTCTGCAGGTACTTCTCCCTTAAAGATCATATAACGTCTTCATTTTTTTTAAAGAGACTGCTGTTGCAACTTACTGTAAATTATTATACCACTTTTGTCAATAATTAACAATAAATATAACACTATTCTCACTACTCCGAATAATGCAAGTGGGGTCAGAAAATGGGGTACTTGCTTCAATATTTCAGAAACATCGGTCTGTGAGGTTTTGTCTTTCTGTGGGGATCTTTGCCCGTAGGCATGCAGAGGCCGCACCTGGAATCATTGCACCACTGACAGAAATCGCAGTCCGAGCAGGGGTTTTTCTTTAATGTCGGGCTGCGGTCATGCCTGTCGCCAGCCTGCCGGTAGGCAGGGCAGGCAGTCATTTTTTCCTTTATCATGACGTAACCGGTTCTTTATATATTCTAAATCAATAATACTGAATCCGGCACGTGCGGTACATGATTTATATCATTCCCACCCGGGGTCTCATCCAAATCCCCCACTTCTGGTGGCGGTGGCTGGATTTGAACCAGCGACGCCGCGGATATGAGCCGCGTGCTCTGACCAACTGAGCTACACCGCCAAGAAGAGAGAAAATACAAGTGAAGTTCTCAAAGACCGTTGAAAAAGTTATCAACGGTCTTGATTACACAGATTTTTAGGGATGATTACACAGATATGTTGTCGAGATTTAATCGGTGTAATCTCGTTTTTATCTGTGAAATCAGAGATTGTTAGGATTTTTCAACAATCTCCTCAAAAGTAACAGAATTTAGCTTTCAAAGTCAACAATACCTCGCAAAAGGAAAGGTCAAACGGTTAAGGTTAAGAAGCCCGTATCAGTTATCTATTTTAATGGGTAAAGTTTAAAAAGCTGAATGACCTAACCCCTTTGACGAAACGGGCATCGTAACCCTAACCGTAACCTTTTCGGACTTGAATATAAATGTTCTCTGCTTGACACCATGGAAAGAATTCTGAAAAAATAGCTTATGCCCCAAAAAACAAAAATCCTCTATCAGTGTCAGAGCTGCGGATATACAAGCCCCAAATGGCTTGGAAAATGTCCTGATTGCGGAGCCTGGAACAGTTTTGTTGAGGAGCAGCTTGTTGCAAAACTCAGGAAACGTGAAACCGCAGCACCGGTTGTGCTTTCAGAGATTTCACACTCAACAGGGAGCAGGCATTCAACGGAAATCAGAGAGTTTGACAGAGCACTGGGCGGAGGAGTTGTACCGGGTTCTGTTGCTCTTATAGGCGGAGACCCCGGCATAGGAAAATCCACACTGCTGCTTCAGGCACTTGAGGGCCTCACAAAATTAGGCAAAGTGCTGTACGTCTCAGGTGAAGAGTCACCTGAACAGATAAAGATAAGGGCAGACAGGTTACACGTCAAATCTTCGGATATAATCCTTCTTCCTGAAACCTCTCTCGAGGGCATAATATCTATAGCTCAGGATATCCATCCTGGGGCGATTGTAATAGATTCAATCCAGACAATCTTTTCCCTTGAACTTCCTTCAGCACCGGGGTCTGTAGGCCAGATAAGAGAATGTGCAACAAAACTGATGTTCTTTGCGAAAAAATACGGTATGCCTCTTTTTATTATAGGCCACGTCACGAAAGAGGGGGCTATCGCCGGACCGCGTGTCCTTGAACACATTGTTGATACCGTACTGTATTTCGAAGGAGATAAGGGCACCCCCTTCAGAATCCTGAGGGCCGTAAAAAACAGGTTTGGCTCAGC
>CAYFYW010000042.1:0-2048 GCA_964347425.1 uncultured Nitrospirales bacterium | reverse complement strand
CCCTGAAAGTAAGTATGACAATTATATTCCTTCAATCGAAGCAAACGAGCTTGAAAACTTTTTCGCCTTCCGCCGAAGCGTGCGCTATTTTGCTCAAAAAGAGGTACCTCATGAAATTGCTGAAAAAATACTGGGTGCTGCCAGGTATATCCCTTCAGGTGGTAACCGACACGCTCATGAATTCACGATCATTCAAAATCCCGTTTTGAGAAAACAACTAAAGACTGAGGTATTAAGGTTCTATAAGAAACAAAGCGTTCTATTAAATAATGCTTTTATGAGATTCATCGGCCGTAAGTTTGGAGATAAAAAGACACGGGCATTTTTAAAAGACCCTGTGTATTTAAAGAAGATCAGAGACCAACTCGATAATTTCTTTGATGAATCGAAGGATCCCATATTCTATGAATCACCATTGGTTTTAATAATACACTCTGACAAGGTTGTGCCGACGGTTAGTGAGGATAGTTTTCTAGCAGGTTACAACGCCATACTCATGGCACAGGCTCTCGGGCTTGGGAGTTGTTTCGTTTCTGCCGCCCAAATAGCCATCAGTTCCAGTAAGAAATGCAAGGAAATTATCGGCCTACCTTCAGGTCACAATGCATATTCTGTTGTCGTATTCGGTTATCCGAATATACTATTCCAGCGGTCGGCTCCCAGAATCCCAAGACCCGTAACATGGCTTTAAAACTTTAGAGAAGAAAGGAGATAAATATAGATGAGTGTTGAGACAAATAAGCACTCTCATATGCTTGAGGATTATGTAATGTATGCAGGATTTTGGAAGAGGTTCCTGGCCGCCTTTATCGATATAGTATTGCTGAGCTTTATAAGCTGGGGCATTGCAAATGTAGCCTATTTTATAGGACTCTGGGCATGGCGAGGTCAAACACTGGGTCAAATGGTTGTACGAACCAGGGTAGTTAAGACCGATGGTACACCGATAGATGTACGAACTGCTACCCTACGCTTCATTGGTTACATCATTTGTGTTCTTACGTTAGGGATAGGTTTTATCATAATAGCACGTGACTCAAAGAAGCAAGGCTGGCACGATAAGATCGCTGGAACCTATGTGATTACATCTCCATCTGTTCCAAATATTTAGGTGCCTACAAGAAACAGGGAGATATGAGAATGTTAAGCATTGTTGACGAAAGATGTACGAGTTGTGGTCTCTGTGAAAGGATCTGCCACGAACATGCTATTTCATTAAGTGACGGCAAATTGCGTTACAATCAAGATATTTGTAGCACATGTGGTCAATGCGTGGCGGTTTGCCCGGCACAAGCCCTGCAGTGGAATGCCAAACCTCCTTTCAGGTTTGACCGCAGACTCATGCCTTCTCCTTGGCAGCTTGATGAGATGTTCAAAGAGAGACGAACTACCAGATTTTTTAAACAGGAAAGAATTCCTCGAAAAATGTTGGAAAGTATTGTCAGTTATGGTATTTATGCTCCAACTAATAATTATGAGCTGAGGGCTGTTATCGTTGATAACCCTGCCATCATTGATGAGTTTGAAAGCATTGTGTTGAAGAATATCTCTCTCATTTACAGATTTATTATGAAACCGAAAATCGTATTTAATTTAATACGAAAATTTACATCTGTTCTTGATCCGAAAGACAAAGTAAAAATAGAGGAAGCCTTGAGGAAAGGAAGAACACTTTTAAGCATGCCTGCCGCTGTCATTTTCATAGTTGGAGATAGGCGGATTGCTCTATCTGAAGCCAGTGCCCAGTATGCTTTATGCAACATGATATATTATGCCCAATCATTAGGAATAGGTAGCTGCCTTCGAGGCTCAGCACAAATATTCTTCAATAGAAGCAACACCGTCAGAAAACGTCTGCAAATGCAGAAGAAAGAACGTATATTCGGCGCCCTTATGCTGGGATATCCAAGTATAAAGTTCTCTAACAAACTAAGCGGTAAATCTATACCGGTAACCTGGGTTTCACAATAGAATGGAACACAAAGAACTTTCGGCTGTCTATGTAAAGGAGAGCATCCTGATCCTTGTATTTAGGTAACAATCTAGTA
>CAYFYW010000041.1:0-8174 GCA_964347425.1 uncultured Nitrospirales bacterium | reverse complement strand
AGATTAAGCAGGACATTTATTGCGGCACGTGATGACGCAATGTACAGGACGGCCTTGTGATATCCTGCGGCCTGGCAGGACATCGCCAAAACGATCTCGGCGCTTTGAATCAGAAAGGCGAGCATCAATATCCTGAATACCCATGCAGCCGCAGTGAACGACGGTCCATAAAAAGCATTCAGAATATGCTCAGCAAACAAGGCAGTAAATCCGAATATAAAAAAGACAAAAATAAAAAGCTCTCCGGTATAACCCTCCATCTTCTGCTGCACAGAATCACGAAGGCTCTTATAAAATCTGGCTGCAACCGGAAGATGCAGCACGTAAAAGGTCAGGGGGAGCATCAGGCATATCTCCATCAGCTTACTCGCCGAACTATACAGCCCTACCGTAACCATGTCCGTCATCTTGGAAAGCATGATCACGTCGACACGAAAATAGATTTGTGATGCCAGCCCGGTCAATCCGAATACGGCAATGGGCGACAGCAATTTCCAAAGAAACTCACTGCTGATTTGAAAACGCAGCCTGGCAACATATCTGTGCGAGAGGAATAAATTGAAAACCGAGGCCGACAACCGTGCAATCACAATGCACCAGATCAGGGACATGAGTCCGTACCCCTGAAAAATGACGACGGAGCCGACAAGCAGGATGAGAAGGTTTTCCAGCAGGGATGCAAGGGCAATATATTTAATCTTTTGGAAGGCCGTAAATACTGCGTAGCAGATCATAATACAGACAGTAAAAGGCAGTCCCAGACTGGCGGCCATTATGGGGTATCTTATTTCTTCCTGATACCTAAAAAGAACCGCTCCGCCTGCCATAAGGCCAATACAGACCAGCGAGAAGACGAGTCCGATCACGAGACCGTGGACCATGTATTTTGCTGCGCTGTCCGGATCCTTTCCCACCTCCTTGGAGATATACTCACCGAGTCCGAACATCGACAGGCCCTTGAATATGGCCAACCAGGCCAGGACCGTCATATACTGGCCTAAATTTGTTTCCCCCCAGGCCCTGGCTATCAAAATGACTAGCAGGAAAGAGGCCATGGGCGAGAGCAGCCTCGCAACTACCAGTCCAAAAAGTCGTCCTATCATCGGCCGTTGAGATTGTGTCTGAATATCTTGCATTTGTAGCAGATCGTTTCCGGAAGGTTTCCCCTGGACTTTAAAAAAGTGCTTTTTCTGCGTGCAAAGAGGCTCCTTGAACTAACATACATTTCATTGTTCCATATTGTCTTGAAATCCTGCTCCAGAATATTACCCACACTGTATTTCTTTTCATGCAGCCAGCAGCAGGGAAAAACCGTACCGTCCCAGTTTATTGCCACCGCCCTCCAGAGATAAAAACATGGCTCCTTTTTAAGATACGGCCTGTCACTTAAATAATCGTAGTCCTTATGATATTCCCTGTTCTGACTGAGCCACTTCCTTGCCAGCGCATAGTCTTTTGTAACCGGCGGTGTGTGGCCTTCACCGCCGAGCATTCCCTGACGGAGAAACATTTTAACACCGAGGCTGTCGGCCAGTTCACGCAGCTTCGGCACTTCATGTTCATTATGCTTAAGAATAACAGGCTGCATAACTATGCGCGGCCAGGGGCTATTTTTCTGAAGCTTCCTTTCGTTAATGAGCCGGATATTGCTGACAACCTTATCAAAGTTCCCCCCGATCCGGTACTTCTCATAACTCTCCTGCGTTGTTCCGTCCAGCGATACTATCAGATAATCAAGCCTCGACTCGATCAAATCTTCAGCCATCTTTTCATTTAATATATTGAGATTGCTGCTCACGAATGTCCTGATCTTGTGCTGCCGGGCATACCGTATCATTTCAGGTAGTTGTTCGCAGAACAGGGGCTCACCGTGGTAATAAAGGCTCATATATCGAACGTACGCGGAAAGCTGATCGACTATCCTGATGAAAGTCTCCATGCTCATGGTCCCCCTTTTTTCAACCGGCAGTCTCTGTCCGGTGGTACAAAGGGGGCATTTTAGATTACATATATTGCACGGTTCAACGACTATAAAATGAGGGTAACTTGAAAGCCGTCTTCGTCTTAGCAGCATGTCAAATTTGTTCTGACCACGGTTTGACAGCTTGTTCCAGCTGAACAATCTGCGGCGCTCACTGATCTCGCGAAATACTCTATTGCCCAACGCTATAACCTCCTTTTATCAAGACTAAAAAGTTTCGTCTCTTCTAAACACATAGTCAAGAAAATATTTTTTCATCCTGATTGATGCCTGCGCTACACGTTGAGCATTCAAATCTGCAAAGTCCAGGCGCCTGATGCGCCTGAGCTTTGTTTTAATGTCTTCACACAACTTGGTTCTTACCGCAAATTTATGCGCGAGTGCAAAGGCCTTTTTCCTCTCTTCAGCTGTAAATTCAGGGGTCTCAAACACGGGTTCATTTGCGTAATGATGAAATGTCGTATAATCTTCCCTCAAAAAACGGCCCTCCTTCCTTATATCTTCCCATAGCTCAGTTTTTGGATAAGGAAGGGCAAGGTAAAAATTTACATCTGAGAAATTCTGCTTTTTCGCATACTCGATCGATTCCATAACTGTTTCAAATGTATCGCCAGGATTTCCGATCATAAACTGTGCCCTCACAGGAATTCCGGCCTCAACAAGAAAGCGACAGCCCCGGGTAATGTCCTCAATTGTCTCCTTTTTCTTTATCCTTTTTAAAACATCATTACTCGAACTCTCGATGCCAACCGATACGGCAACGCACCCGGTCTTCTTCATTTTTACTGCCAGTGGAAACGAGATCCTGTCGGCCCTGAACCCTGCGCAGGACCACTGTATGTTTAAACCTTTCTCTGACAGTATGTCACAGAACCTGCTTATACGGTCCTGCTTCACATTAAATGAATCGTCAACGATAATGAACGGCTTCCTCTTCCAGTCATATCTGTTGATTGCGTATTCAATTTCCTCTACAATGTTTTTCGGGCTTCTGAACTTCCAGGGCGTACCCCAGATTGCCTTTGTTGAACAGAATGAGCAGCCAAAGGGACATCCCCGGCTTGTGAGCAGGGGATAAACTCCATAGTGTTTCATCGGGAGGAGATGAAATGCCGGGAAAGGGAGTTCATCGAGACAATTGATCCTCTGTCTTTGAGGGCTAACGACCGCCTTCCCCTTATCCCTGAAGATGAGACCCTTTATTCCATACAGATCCTCGGACTTGGGCTTGCGGCTTTTTTCAAGTAACCTTACCAGATCGAGCATTGTGAACTCACCTTCACCGTATACCGCATAATCAAAATAAGGGGTATTGAGAACCGTTTCCATTCCAACAGCCGCATGCGGGCCGCCGATAACTGTTATTGCTTCCTTACTATGAGACCTTATTTCCCTTGCAAACTCTCTTGTCTTGTCAAATGTAAAAGTCGTAGCGGAGAAGCCGATGATATCATATTTATTTGACAGGAATTTCTCAAAATCCGCCTTGACCGCGTGGTTAGTATCCAGCATGTGTATCTGATAACCATTCGAATCCAGTACACCAGCGACATAAGCCAGCCCGAGGTGTGGAACACTCACGCTCATCTTGGGATACATATCCCTAAGTCTTTTGATGTTACTCTCTGAACCGAAATCTATCAGACCTATACTCATTGACTATTTCCTTCCGAAAGCAATATTTCCCAAATTGTGATATGACAGGTGAGTTGGGCTCAAGTTTCTGCAACCTTCACCCACTTTGTTAAACAGGACACTCTTGAATATCAGTGGATTGATACGCTAGGAGGCGAGAATTAGCTATCTTTAAGCTCAGAAACCGAGATTCCCACCGACAAACCTCATAATCAACGCGGTAAGCAGGCCGATCATAATTCCACCCAGGACCGGCAGCATTAATCTCAGGAACTTACTCCTTGACCATCCCGTATGCTTTATTGAAAAAGGCTGCGGTATCCCATTCACTTTCTTCCCGCTAGAATTTTCCACCATGTTTTTAACTCCAGGTGTAGTAGCTCGTCACCTCGTCTTCAAAATTATTCATCACAATACCCAAAGTCTTTGCATGAGATCTGTCCAGAATCTGTTTGGCACGCCCGAAATCATCCACCGTAGTCTTTCCCGCATTTAATACGACTATGGTTCCATGGACCATAGAAGCCAGCAAGGCAGAATCAGGCCCTGACAGCAGCGGTGGAGAGTCAAAGAGAACAAAATCAAATTCATCTTTGAGGGAATTGAACAGTTGCAGCATAGTATGTGAGCTCAGAAGGGCCGACGGATCGCTGTGAGGCGGTCCACTGGTCAAAACACTTACTCCTGATCTGGTCTTCTTAATATAAGGATGTTCCCCTGCAGCGAGGACGCTTGACAAACCAGTTTCATTCGATAAACTTAATATCCTGTGCAGGCTGGGAGACCTCAGATTGGCATCAATTATAATGACTTTCTTGTTTATTTCAGCGAGAGACATGGCCAGATTTGAAACAACGGTGCTCTTACCCTCCTGAGCCCCGCAGCTTGTTATCAAGAACGAAGACATTCCCTGGCTGCTCATAAATACTATATCGGAGCGTAGACCCCGGATTGGTTCTTCAAAATGAGGTGGCAGGCTGTATGGCGAATCGCTTTTTACGCTACGGATGATATTTATTATCTTCCTGGACAATGAGTCATTGATATTTACAAACTGAATGGCCGTAGTATTGAAGTGATATCCGGCAATAGTCTTCTTGGACCGTAAGACGATGCCCTCAACACGTAATTTTTCCGAACTTTTGTCCACGTCAATAGATATTTCAACCTTGTCATCGGGCTGAAGGCCTATCTCCTCCTCCACGTAGCAGCAAATACCCCCCTGGCTGATATCACTGACCACTCCATTTCCTGATACCGCGTCTTGCTGACGAACAATCTCAACGGGATAGTGGACAAAGGCCCGGTCATACCCTCTTTTTTCCTGGAGGAGCACTTTCCCGTTGGTATGAATCAATGGCAATGAATTGCTCTGGACTAAATCAAGGCGAGGAATAGTCATGAGAACGGGCAGAGAGAGCCTCTTTTCAGCTTCATCGATTGAACGAACGGTCACATTCATATTTTCCATTAAGAGCGCAATTCCTATACCCACTATAAGGCTCAGGATTCCGGCAAGCCCGGCATGATAAACCTTTATCGGTCTGACCGGATAAAGAGGAACAGGGGCATTACTGATAACCGTTACATCAAGACTATTTTTACTTGCTGAAATTTCCAGTTCTTTATATTCTCTGGTCAAGAGCTTATGGGTCTCTTCATTCATGCTTTCTTCGAGTTCAAGTTTGGCCAGCTCTGCTTCTCTTTCAGGAATTTGATCGATCTTATTCTTCTTTTCCTGGATTGCCAATGCCAATCCGTCTCTTTCAGCTTTCAGTGATTCAAGGACTGTATCGACCCGGGCAAGACCACTCAGCAGTTCCTGATAAACCGGATCAACTGACAACGTATCTTCGCTGTGTAATGTAGGAGACTCTTTCTTTAGCCTTTCCCTGATTTCATCTATTTCCGCCAGGAGTGCCTGCACTTCCCTGTGCTCCGGCGTATATCGCTTACGCAACCCTGCCAGCTTGACCTCATTTTTCGCCAATTCGGAGTAAAGTTCTCTAACCAGGGGGTTATCTGTCACCTTGGTAGCGGACTTTGAAAATCTCTCCAGCTCGGCAATCTGGCGCTTTATGTCCTTCTTCTTTGCTTCAGCTCCGGTTATTTCTGTGTTTATCTTTTCAATTGAATTCTCCAATTCAGATAGTGATTCAAGTTCTAACTCCTTTTCTTTTTCAATAGAGATAATTCCATGCTTCTCTTTGAATTCAACAATCGCATGTCGGGCGTTATCCAGTTTTTGCCTGGAAAGTTCTATCCTGTCGTTACTTAGTTTTATTGAATCCATATTTTCATGTGAGTTCAATTCCTTCAAATAATCGACAAACGCCTCTGCCGCGGCATTAGCAATGGCAGATGCCAAAAGCGGCGATCCTGCCTCTGCCTGGAGCTCAAACAGGTACGTCTCTTTCGTGGGCTTAACCGAGAGGCTATTTTGAACTTCTGTTACTGCAGAACTGTACGCATCTTCTTCTTCAAGTCGTCCGTACCTCAGTAATATCCAGCTCTTGACAATAAGTTCCTTTACCATATTTTTGGCTTTTTTCCAATAAAAGCTTAATCCGGATCCCTCTTCCTCTACAAATGCACCAAAACCCAACTGTTTCACCACCCGTTCAGCAATATTCCTGCTTTTAATGATTTCCGTATAGGTCTTGGACGCTGTCTCTACAGGATTATAATAGCTAACGGGAAAATCCAAAATCTCTTCTCTTTTAGGGACGACGTCTATTGTTCTTTGCGGCCGTATGAGTACATTGGTCGTGGATACGTACCTTTCTGATATGACATAAGTAAGCAGGATCGCTGTGACAATTGCGGACACACACATAGAAATAATGATATACTTGTTGCGGACAATAATCTTTAAGAATTGTCTGAATTCCATATTTTTTTACTGGCAGGGAGAATAGCTGTTTGACTCAATAGACGAGAATATCAAGGATCACAGTCTACTTTGCCGGAATGGTCTCAACCGTGCCGGTCTGTTTCCCCTTATATACCGAATAAGCAAATCCTGCACTTACAAAGCTGGGGATTATTTTATTAATATACTGGTCTACAAATTTATTTAGATTGGCAATAGGACTTTTCGGCACATAGATAACGTCAAACGGTCTTAGATATACATCATTTTCAGCGGATTTTCCCGAAATTACTTTCGCCAGATCAACTTCTCGGGCAACGGGCAGGCTCTCGGGACCTTTACTAATAATAATCACACTCCCTGGATAAGCCGTTTCCTTAAATCCTCCTGCATTTAATATTGCCTGTAATGCCGTCATATTCCCGATCAAAGAAACTGCTCTCGGACCCATTACTTCCCCACCAACGTACACCTTCTGTCCTGCAAATTCTTTCACAATAACGGTTATCTCCGGCCGGATAATTGTCGCCGAATACCTCTCTGTAAGCATCTCATCAAGTTTTGACGGTGCCAGGCCGGCAGCCTTTACCTCATCAATCAATTGCAAAGATATTTTGCCATCCGGCCTGATAGTAACACGTTCATTCAGTTCCGGATTATAAAAGAATTTTACGTCAATTATATCCCCAGCCTGCAGAATATATTCAGTATTTGCTTTATTGATAAGGTTACCGCCCGCTTCAGATGCCTGGATATCCGAATAAGTCCTTGAATTTGCACCCGCGCAGCTTATGAAACTGAGAAGAGTCAAGATCAGGAAAAAATAAAACTGGTATTTCTTCATATGAACGCTTCCCTTTCCAGAAATGACGATTAACGTTCAGCTGAGTAATTAATTATATCAGAAATCAGGCTCGAATGGTCACTGCTCCGCCTTCTCAGTCACATGAAACCGAAACAAGAAGCCGCGCCTCTAATGTTTTTCCATCAGCAGGCCGGCCATATCTATTAAGACCTTCCACTTGTCGCCTCCTTCTCAAGAAGGATCAGGCTCAGTTACAGATGTCAATATGGAAAAAATTTAATATTATTATATAGTAAATTGTAATTAGTTTTAACATAATATGTATAAGAAATTGCCTTCATCTTTTGATAAGAAGTTATGTAACCTATTGATTTTAATAATAATTTTTAAGATCAGGCAGCTACTCATCGCAAATAGCTCTCCATTTACTATTACCACTAAATGTATGGTGTTGTCAAGTTAAATATTCTTATAGAGTCTATAAGAAAAACTTATAAGCTAATTAAAAATATAAAAATATAAAAAGTATTGTAATAGACGGAGAATAGCGCTAAGAAGTCGATATGTTTATGATTGCTCAAATCTTGTCTTTCCTTGAAATTCATAGATCAAATGTGAAAAAGATCATAGATTTCTAAACGGGTAGGGCAGGTGCAAACGTAAGAATACCTGAAGTTAAACATGTAATTACAGGATGCCCTTTTGTCAGGTTTAATAAAATAAACTTTGCCTGAAAAACAATTTTCAATTTCACATAGGCATTCCCCGTTGCCCGACAGACAGACAAATCCCTTTCTGCATTTATCGGTAATCTTCAGGGTGTTGTCAGTAATTTTAAGTTCCATATCTATAACCTTTTCACTATGGGGAAATTCCTGTGA
>CAYFYW010000040.1:0-2205 GCA_964347425.1 uncultured Nitrospirales bacterium | reverse complement strand
CCTGCCGGCAGGCAGGCAGAGCAGACAGGTAAAAGGGCTATGTAATTCGGCTTGTCTTTAACGTAACCGTCAGACTCTAAACGATACGGGCTTCCTAACCGTAACCCTTTAACTCATAAAACCCTACTATCCAGATTAAAGACCTGTCCTGTTATACCCGGGGTTTCAGAAAGATAACAAATAAAATCAGCGACTTTTCCAGGTTCAGAGAAATTTTTGTCAAGACTTTCTTTAAGCACCATTTCTTTTGCCTTATCACCTGAGGTCATCCCCATATCCGTAAGCATGTATCCGGGGAGCACAGCATTCACCGCTATGTTATATCTGCTGAGTTCTCTGGCTGTGCTCAGAGTTAACCCGATGAGACCCGCCTTTGACGCAGAATACGCCGACAACCCGGCTTTTCCTTTTAGACCCGCATACGAGGAAATGTTTATTATATTTCCGCACTTCTGTTTCATCATAAAGCGTGCAACTGCGCGTATAAAATTAAAGGCGCCTTTAAGATTTACAGCAACCTCAGCATCAAAGTCCTCTTCCGATGTATTCAAAAGCAGTGCCTCTTTTGTTATGCCCGCATTGTTTACAAGGACATCGACCCTGCCCCATTTTTTGATAACTTCATCAATTAAAGTTTCTGTTTCTCTGAAGTTTCTGACATCGGCCTTAAGAACTATTGACTCTTTTATCCGCGATGCTACCTCATCTGCCTGCTCTTTTCTATCCTTATAATGGATAACAACCTGATGACCCCTTTTGCCGAATGCAAGGGCAACGGCTTTACCAAGACCTCTTGATGAACCGGTGACAATACAAACCATGTTAACATCCGTGATGCGTGATCGGTAACGAGTGACGGGTTTAACTCTTAACTTTTAACTTCTAACTTTCAACTCTTAACTAAAATAAGCAATTAACCACAGAGAACCCCGTAAAATATTAAACATATAACGGGGCAGGCACAGAGAAATAATTTAAAAAATAAAATTGCACGTCTCTGTGTTCTCTGGTATGTACCGTACGGTACATACCTCTGTGACCTCTGTGGTTTTTATAAAATCACTCAATTCGGGTTTTAATTTTTAATTTTCAATTTTTTTTATATTTCTCCAACTTCTCGAGAACGAAGTCAATATCATCATTTGTATGTGATGCGGTGATGGAAAAACGTATCCTGCATTTTCCCTCAGACACCGTAGGCGGCCTTATGGCAGGGGCAAATATTCTGTTCCTGAAAAGATGCTTTCCTATTTTCAAAGCACTTTTTATATCTCCAGCGAAAAGAGGGATTATCGGGGTCTCCGAGTTGAGCGTGTCATATCCGAGATTCTTTAGGCCCTGATAAAGCCGCTCTCTGTTTTTCCATAATCTTTTTCTCAGACTGTCTGACTCAGAATCAACGATATCTATTGCCTTTACACATGCTTCTGCCACTGCAGGTGGAGGTGAAGTCGAATATATAAAACTCCTTGATTTGTTCATTAAGAAACTTATTAAATTCCCCGAACCGGCCACAAACCCTCCAAAGCAGCCAAATGCCTTGCTCATGGTGCCCATCTGGATTATATCCGCGGCTTTGATACGAAAATGCTCAAGCCCTCCCCTGCCTGTTCTTCCAAGTACGCCCGTTCCGTGTGCGTCGTCAATCATAAGCATAGAGTCATATTTCCCGGAGAGAGAAACAATATCCTTTAAAGGTGCAATATCTCCATCCATGCTGAATACAGTATCAGTAATTATTAAATTTTTCCCTGAAGTTTTTTTTAAGAGTTTTTCCAGATGATTTACGTCCCGGTGCCTGTATATTTTTACTTCTGCCTTCGAAAGCCTTGAACCATCAATGATGCTTGCATGGTTCAGCTCATCGCTGAAGATTACTGTTTCAGGTCCAGCCAGCGCGGGGATAATACCTGTATTGGCTGCATACCCTGTATTAAAAAATAATGCTGCTTCAGTTCTTTTGAATCGTGCTATCCGCTCTTCTAATTTCTTATGACTGACACAGGAACCACTTAAGAGTCTCGATGCACCTGAACCAAAACCGTATTTTCTCAGCGCTGTTGCAGCGGCCTGTACAATTTTAGCGTTCCCGGATAAACCGAGGTAATCGTTCGAAGAGAAATTTATATATCTTTTCCCGTCTATTAAGATTGCTGTCTGGCTGGATGGCCCGCGGTAAACAGGCTTTCTAAGAAATCTCTTTTC
>CAYFYW010000039.1:0-4697 GCA_964347425.1 uncultured Nitrospirales bacterium | reverse complement strand
ATTTGCAGCACTATTTTCAGTTTCTGAATCATCAATGGGTGCCCGAATAAGGGCAGGCGGAACTGTTGGTGCAAGTAATGCAGAGGCCAGATTTTTTGAATTTCTTCTCCCCGTCGCCTTGGTTTTATGGCTGACAGCAAAGAGGTTTTCCCGCCAAATCTCATATCTGGTTGTATTTGTTGTCGGCTTTCTTGGCCTTTTTCTTACCTTCTCCCGGGGAGGGATGATCGGACTGATTACGGGGGTTTCAGTGGTAATCGTAATTTCCTGGATGTTTAATTTAATTTCCAGCAGGAAATTCTTGTCGATCTTATTTGTAACTCTTCTTCTCGGCACAATTCTCTTGCCAAAGTTTTATCAATATGTCACCACGAGACCTGAGGCTGCTACAGCCCGGCTCCATCTAATAAAAATTGCGGTAGAAATCATAAAAGACCATCCATTCCTGGGAGTAGGTCTGAACAATCACCATGTTGCGTCACTGGAGTACGATCCTAATACGTATCTCAAGCCAATGTTAACGCACAACCAATATCTTCTTATTGCGACCGAGATCGGTATTCCCGGGCTCGTTTTTTTCGTAGGTTTCCTTGGTTTAAGCTGCGCAATAGCTCTGAAGACAGCCCGTGGCGCGGACGACGTGTACATCGCTGCTGTATCGGTAGCCATTTTTGGCGCCTATGTTGCGATATCCATGAATATTCTTGTCGACTGGATTGCCGTCCATACCAACCATACCTTATTTTGGCTTTATGGCGGGTTGAGTGCAAGTTTAAGTAGAATGAATGAAATGGATGCAAAGACCGATTCTTGTGCAGCCAGGAGTTATGGGGGAACTGCCGGCCCTGGTTAAATATTCCCGGGAGTTTAACTGTTAATATGAGCAGGATCTTTCACAAGGTGAGCGAACGGTGTAGATACTTCAACTGGACGAGTTTGTCAAACTGGGGACGCAATAAATTTCATTTTCTCCTGCGGAAAAGCCGGATTACGAGTTACCCCCAATTTGTAATCGTTGAACCATGCAATTCATGTAACCTGAGATGCCCCCTCTGTCCTACGGGACAGAGGGTTCCTGTTGAGCGGGGTTCAATGAACATGGAGACATTTACGCGGATAGTTGATCAACTGTCTCCAAATGTCCGGTACATGAGCCTGTATTATCTTGGTGAACCACTTCTCTGTGAACATCTATCTGAAATGATCAGGTACGCTCATCAATATAAGGTACGGGTTTTTGTCAGCACGAACCTCAACATCCTTGATAATAAAAAGGCGGAGGAGTTGATCAGATCGAAGCTTGACTACATTATTGTATCTCTGGACGGTGCATCACAGGAAAGTTATGAAAAGTACAGAATCGGGGGCGACTTTCACAAGGTAATAAGTAATATTCGCTTTCTTATAAAAAAGAAAAATGAGGAGAAAAGTCTTTACCCGCGTATTGTGATCCAGCCCGTTGTTTTCAAGCATAATGAAACCGAGATCCCGAAGATTAAATCGCTTGCTAAAGATTTAGGAGTGGATATGACTATTCGTCAGGGAACACTGGGAGGAGCAGGTCAGTCCCCCCCGATCATGAAAGATGCGAAGCTGATCGAACAATGGCTCAGTCAGGATGAGGATTATCATAAGGAGTATAACTATCTGAACGGGAAACCTTATCTCAAAGATGAAGCATGCTACTATCTTTGGAAAGGGATTACCGTAAACTGGGACGGTTCTGTATTTCCCTGCTGTTGGCTGTATGAAAATAAATATAGCCTAGGTAATATCTTGGAGCAGGATTTCAAGACAATATGGAACAATGAAATGTATGTGAGCTCAAGGAGCCTCTTTGCACGCAGAAGGAGCACTTTCTTGAAAACAAGGGGAAGTCTCCCGGAAACGATCTGCTATAAATGCAAGATATTCAGACACAATCTCAATGACCAATGATAGACTGTATTAGACATTCATAATACGGAATAAATGAACAACTCTATGAAAAAACTCAGATTTTTTCATATTCCCAAAACAGCGGGCTCATCTTTTACTGTTTGTCTTAGGCGTATTTATGGCCGGGGAAAGTATTTCTTCGGATTTACAGGCAACCTGGAAGAAGACCTTGAGAGATATGCGCGGATAGACTCAAAATCAGATATCAGACTTTTTGCAGGACACACTTTTGGCAAGGTGGGCATCAAGAGAATTGACGAGCTCCCAACCATTACCTTTCTTCGAGAGCCAGTCAGTCGCGTTAAGTCCTTTTGCCAGCACGTCCGTGAAGGGAAAAGCCCTCATTTGCTGAAAGACTTTCCTCCGGAGAGATTCAGTCTCGATGATTTTCTCTCCAGCGGCAATGAAGAACTGGACAATCTGCAGGTGAGAGTCCTGACAGGGTATCGAGGTCAAATTACGAAACAGAACTACCGGCAATTGGTTACCAAAGCGGTTGACGTGCTTCAAAACGACCTCGTTAGTTTCGGTATAACCGAAAATTTTGATACAAGTCTTATGATGTTCAGGATGGTTTTCAAATGGCCCTGGCCGACGTACCGTGTCGTTAACAGGAAAAGGGCCTCAGAAAGTTTGAATTTCAAGGATGAACATATAGAAAAAATAAGGGAATTGAATGCTGCTGACATAGAGCTTTATAGAGCTGCTTCTGATATTTTCCGTCGGAGAATCAGGGAGAACGAAGAAGAAATATTCAGGCAGCTTGCAGAATTCGGGCGGCGTCAGAGAGTATTTCAAATGTATTCCTGGATCTATGGAATTGCGGGAGGTATAAGAAAAAAGATCGCTCCACCTGAATGGTATGTTGCTGCGCACAATAACAGAGGATAAACTTTTTTCGATCGGCAATGATGATGAATGCTTTAAGTGATTCAGAACGTTGATGAAAACGATGATGTTCTTGATCGGAAACAGGGGAAACGTTCGACTGGCGGGGGGAGATGTGTCATGAAGAGAAGGATCGGTGATACAGCTTTGAGCGAGAACTGTTTGGGTCAAGAGGTTCCGTTATGGCGGAAACGTATCTGCTCGCTCATGACTTTAGTCAGGAGAAACGGAAGGTATTCTTATATGTTCAGGCATCTCACCTTGAAGAGGCTGGTTAATTACATAACTGTGAAAATTGAAAAGAGACTGCACCACCCCATTCTTAGAGGGCGGCCGTTTAATATCATAATAGATCCCATTAATATATGCAATCTCAGATGTCCCCTCTGCCGCACGGGTTCAATGGTAAACAGGAGGAAGAAGGGGGTGATGTCGTTTGAGAACTTTAAGAAGCTCATAGACCCTCTATCAGGGCATGCCCTCTTGCTCACGCTTCACAATTGGGGGGAACCTTTCCTTAACAAGGACATTTATAGGATGATCACCTATGCAAAGGGCAAAGGTTTGGCTACGCGTCTCAGTTCCAACCTCTATGCAATGACACATGGAGATTTAGAGAGGATCATAGATTCCGGATTGGACCATATCAGAGTGTCTCTTGACGGCGCAAGCGAAGGGACTTATGCGAAGTATCGTGTGGGGGGCCGTTTCCAGCAGGTCTTTGACAATATCAAGGCCTTAATGGAAATAAAGAAGAGACGCAGGAGTGCTTTTCCGGTTGTCGAATGGCAGTTTCTCGTCATGAGGCATAATGAGCATGAGATTCCCAAAGTCCGCAGGCTTGCCGAAGAGATCGGTGTGGATGTATTTACCCTGGGGTCGATTGGTCTGGGTGAAGCTCCCTACGATGGGACCTATGACCAGCGGCTTTTAGAGGAGTGGCTGCCCTGTCAAAATTTAGAATATCGGCACCGGTACGGCGCGGAATCATTGTACGACGCCCCCTGCGTCTTTCTCTGGGAGAGCGTGACACTTAACTGGGACGGGGGACTTTCTCCTTGCTGTGCCATCGACGATCCGCGAATGGACTTTGGCAATGCACTGGAGGAGCAGTTCAAAAGTATCTGGAATAATGAGCTCTACCAGCGTTCCCGGAGCGAGTTTGATTCGCGGTTTAAGGGGAATTCAGGATGCCACACCGTTTGCATGGATTGCAAGGTTTTCAAGAAGAGATGAATATCCCGGACGGCAATCCCCTACTATGGACCCTGACTGCAGCAGGGGTCACGGGCAACCTCACAACTAGGACATATTGATTTAAAAAGGAGGAAAATATCGTGAGACTCAGGACTCCGTTAGGTTTAATAATCGTTGCAGTAATTGTAATCACATCATTAGGTGCAACCAGAGGATGCAAGGCTCCGGAGACAAAGACAATGTCTAAATATCAGGGGGAAGACAGGATCAAGTCTCTGCCGCCTGCAGCCCGGATTCTCTTTGTATCGAACCGGGACACAGGAAACAGGAGGCATGAAATATATGCAATGGATGCCGATGGAGGAAACGTTACCCGGATCACCTTCACGAACGATCACCACTTTGTAACAGGCATTGACAATTCGAGACGGTATATAGTTACATCACGCGCTTCTGAAGATACGCAGAGACCCAGGGGACTGGGGAGTGAAGACAGAAAAGCGCTGTGGGTGATTGATCTTGAGACTAGGCGAGAGGTTCGTCTCACGGATCCCGGTTATGAAGCGGTCGGTGACAGTTTTTCCCCGGATAGTCAGTGGAACTTCTTTTTAATGAAACTTGATAAAAGACAAATGGATATTTATAAAATCATGCGTGACGGCTCACAGCTCACA
>CAYFYW010000038.1:0-12768 GCA_964347425.1 uncultured Nitrospirales bacterium | reverse complement strand
CTCCGGGCTTGACGATTCCTCTTTTATTTTTAAAGCGCCTCCGGGAGTAGAAGTGTTTGATTTTACTCCATAAGAAAAACAAGAACTTAATAGTCCTCAGACTACGCAGATGACAAAATTCCAATGACCAAAAATAAAGCAAATAACCTGGAGCAAATTCCAATTACCAAATTCCTCATGCTAACAATAAACGAGTCATTGAGTAATTAAGAAATTGAGTTTCTTGAATGACTTAATTACTGAATAACTTAATGACTTAGCACGGTGCCTGATATTTGGAATTTGTTTGTAATTTGGTGCTTGGTAATTGGAGCTTATTTGGTTATTGGTGCTTGCGATTTGGAATTTCTATTTGTCTGTCAGCGCAACAAGTCCTGGTAAGTCCTTTCCTTCTAAAAGCTCCAGGGCTGCTCCACCACCCGTTGAAATAAACGATAAGCTTTCTGAAACACCAGCCCTGCTGACGGCCAAGTCTGTATCTCCTCCCCCTACTATTGTCAGGGCATATGCATCAGCAACCGCATGTGCAATTGCCAGTGTTCCCCTGCAAAAAGCATCTATTTCAAATACGCCCATCGGGCCATTCCACAGGATAGTTTTTGCATTGGACAGTGCCTCAGTGAAAAGTTTGACAGAAGCGGGCCCGATATCGAGGGCCCTCCAGCCATTAGGTATCTCCTGAACAGGAACAAGCTTGGTCTCTGCCCCATATTCAATATTTTGTGAGATAACGCAATCGACAGGGAGATAAAATTTTATTCCTTTTGAAATAACCTTGTTCATTATAGAAGAGGCAAACTCTATCATATCGTTCTCTACGAGGGAGTTACCAACACCATAACCCATTGCCTTTAAGAAAGTATATGCCATACCACCGCCAACTATTACCTTTTCAACCTTATTTTCCAGGTTTTCAAGAACACCTATTTTGCCAGAGACCTTTGCACCCCCCAGAATCGCAACAAATGGTCTTACGGGGTTGTCCACAGCGCCTTTAAGGTATTCTATTTCCTTTTGTAAGAGAAACCCTGCGGCAGAAGGAAGAAATTTTGGTATGCCGACTATTGAGGAGTGTGCCCTGTGAGCAGCGCCAAAAGCGTCATTTACATAATAGTCGGCCAGTTTCGCAAGTGACTTGCTGAATTTTTCATCATTTTCCTCTTCCTCATGATGAAATCTTAAATTTTCAAGTAATATGATATCTCCTTCTGACATCTTTTTAACTGCTTCCTCAATTCTCGGGCCAATACAGTCAGAGAAAAAGATTACCTCTTTTTTTATGAGGCGCTGAAGACGTTTTGCGGCAGATATGAGACTATAACGTTTGTTTACACTGCCTTTTGGTCTTCCCAGATGTGAGGCCAGTATTATCTTGGCGCCTTCATCAGCGGCATAGTTAATCGTTGGAAGTGTTGAGCGAATCCTTCTATCATCAGTTATGTTGAGATCCTCATCTAAAGGAACGTTAAAGTCGACACGTATGAAAAGCCGTTTTCCCTTGATATCCAGGTCTCTCAGGGACAGCTTATTTAAAACTCCCTTGATCGGTGCTGTGAAATTATTATTACCCATAACGTATTATCTTTTGCCCTCAATGTACAGTATCAGATCTTTAATGCGGCAACTGTAACCCAACTCATTATCATACCACGCCAGGACCTTAACCATATTCCCTTCAATTACTTTTGTGATTGAGGCATCTACTATGGATGAGTGAGGATTGCCGTTGAGGTCTACTGAAACAAGGGGCTCTTCAGAATACTCCATTATCCCCTTTAAAGGACCGGAGGAAGCCTCTTGAAGAGCAGCGTTCACGGCTTCTGCTGCAGTGTCTTTTTCGATTTCAGCTACAAGGTCCACAACAGAAACATTTGGAGTAGGAACCCTTATTGCCATTCCATCAAGCTTACCTTTTAAATGTGGCAGAACCAGCCCGACTGCCTTGGCTGCACCGGTCGTTGTCGGTATCATTGAGAGAGCGGCAGCCCTTGCCCTCCTGAGGTCTTTATGCGGAAGGTCGAGAATCCGTTGGTCATTTGTATACGAGTGGATTGTAGTCATAAGACCTCGCTTGATTGAAAATTTCTGGTCGATCACCTTTGCAATAGGGGCAAGACAATTTGTAGTACATGAAGCATTGGATATAATTTTATGTTTTGTAATGTCAAGTGTTTCTTCATTAACACCAATACATATGGTAGCGTCAGGCTCTTTGGCAGGCGCTGATATAACAACGCATTCTGCACCTGCTTCCAGATGTTTTGATGCCCCCTTTCTGTCAACAAACAACCCTGTTGACTCAAGCGCTATGTCAACCTTCAGGTCTTTCCACGGAAGTTGTGCAGGATCCGGTACCGCAGATACCTTTATCTCTTTTCCGTTTACTACGATGCAGTCTTCCTTTGCCTGGATATCGGCATCTAAAATTCCATGGACAGAATCATATTTCAAAAGATGGGCTAATATTTTTGCATCCGTGAGGTCATTTATGCCGACAATTTCAATGCCAGACTCTTTGAGGCTTGCCCTTAAAAAAATTCTCCCAATTCTACCAAACCCATTGATACCAACGCGTACAGCCATATGACCCTCCCTCTCTGTAATTAGTAATTAGTAAGTCAGTTATCAGTATCAGTAAATCGGTTTTTACTGTTTACAGATCACTGTCTTACACTTCCATCAGCTCAGCTTCTTTATGCGACATAATTTCGTCAATCCTCTTTATATAGGAATCAGTCATTTTCTGTATCTCCTCAAGAGATCGCTTTGAATCGTCTTCACTTATCTGTTTTTCCTTTTCGAGCTTTTTAATATCATCATTTCCATCACGTCGAGCATTCCTTGCCGAAACCCTTGCCTCTTCTACCCTCTTATGCACATGTTTTATTATCTGTTTTCTCCGTTCTTCTGTAAGGGGAGGGATGGCTATCCGTATAATTTTTCCGTCGTTGGAAGGATTTAAGCCAAGGTCGGATTTCTGAATTGCCTTCTCTATATCTGAAATGAGCTTTGGATCCCATGGTTGTATTGTGATCAGCCGGCTTTCGGGTATAGCCATTGTTGCAACCTGATTAATGGGAGTAGGTACTCCATAATAATCAACGTTTATTCCATCAAAAATTGCCAGTGAAGCACGGCCGGTTCTTATGCTCGCGAGATCTTTTTTTAAGGCTTCGAGTGCCCGGTCCATCTTATTTATTAGCCTTTTTTTTACCTCTGTCTGCATGAGAACGCCCCCCTTTTACCAATGTCCCGATTTTACTGCCCTCCAGGATTTTCCTTATTTTACCCTTCCCCATTAAGTTAAAAACAATTATTGGAAGGCGATTATCCATACATAATGAGATAGCGGTGGAATCCATTACCTTAAGTCCCTTTTTGAGAACATCGATATAGGTAATTTCCGAGAATTTTTTTGCACGGCTGTCCTTCATAGGGTCACTGGTGTAAACGCCGTCAACCTTGGTTGCCTTGAGTATAACCTGCGCCCCAATTTCCATTGCCCTCAGAGCTGCGGCAGTATCAGTAGTAAAATAAGGGTTGCCGGTTCCTGCCGCAAATATAACAAATCTTTTCTTTTCAAGATGTCTGATGGCTCTTCTCCTGATATATGGTTCAGCAAGTTCACGCATCTCTATTGCCGACTGTACCCTTGTAGGAATCCCCGCACTCTCAAGTGCGTTCTGGAGGGCGAGTGCATTGAGCACTGTTGCTAACATTCCCATATAGTCAGCAGAAGTTCTTTCCATACCTTCAGCGCTGGCCTCGAGACCACGAAATATGTTGCCTCCACCGATGACTATAGTTACCTGTATCCCCAATTTATATAAGTCTTTAAGCTCATTTGCAATAAAATGTACTACCTTTTGATCGATTCCAAAACTCTTATCCCCCATAAGAGCTTCACCACTTAACTTAAGAAGAACCCTTTTGAATTTGAGTTTTCGAATCTGCATATGCGTTTATACGGTGACTTTTTCGCCGAGCTGAAACCGGACAAAACGTTTAATGACAATATTTTCTCCGCGCTGCGATATCTTTTATACAACCAGATACTTAATCTTTTTTTTCTGTTCGGAGTCCTTTATAAAAACCTGGTCCATCAGACAGTGGTCATCATAGAATTTCTCTAATTTTCCCTCTACGATTTTTTCTACGATGTGGGTGGGCTTGTTCTCTATTTGAGAAGTATAAATATCCTTCTCTTTTTGTATGATTTCAGAAGGAATATCCTCTCTTTTTAAGTAGGAAGGATTAGATGCAGCAATATGCATAGCGATATCTTTTACAAACTCTCTGAATTCGTCTGTTTTGGCGACAAAATCGGTTTCGCAGTTAATTTCGGCAAGGACACCGATCTTGTTCATATGGATATACGAGCCTATAAGCCCTTCAGATGCCTCTCTTCCAGCTTTCTTAGTAGCCGATGCAAGACCTTTTTGCCTCAGTATGTCTCTAGCCTTTTCGAGACTACCTCCTGCTTCTGACAGTGCCCTCTTGCAGTCCATAAGACCTGCTCCTGTTTGATCACGCAGCTCCTTTACATCACCTGAGGTTATTTTCATTGAGACACTTCCTCCTTTAAGTCTTCTTCTGCAGCAACCTTTTCCTCTATAGCTTTTTTCTCAGCAGACTCCTGAATGGCCCTGTCAAAGTTTTCCTTTCCTTCAAGGACTGCATCAGAGATTTTAGAGGTTATAAGTCTTATTGCCCGTATGGCGTCATCATTACCGGGGATAACATAGTCAATCTCGTCCGGATCACAGTTTGTATCAACGATCGCAGTTACCGGGATCGAAAGCTTTCTGGCTTCAGCAACTGCTATCCTCTCTTTTTTTGGGTCAACGATAAAAACGGCACCCGGAAGGGTGCCCATTTCTTTTATTCCGCTAAGGTTTTTTTCCAGACGGGTTCTCTCGACCTCGAGCTTGGACACCTCTTTCTTGGGCAGAAGATTATAAGTTCCATCCTCTTTCATTCTTTCTATTTTTTTTAACTTTTCTATGCTGAGCTTGATTGTTTTAAAGTTTGTGAGTATGCCTCCAAGCCAGCGTTGATTTACAAAGTAGGACTGTGACCTCTGGGTTTCCTCTACAATGACGTCCTGCGCCTGTTTTTTTGTACCCACGAAAAGAACCGGTTCACCCCTGCCAGCGACATCTCTAACAAAATTATAGGCATCATCCAACATTTTAGCTGTCTTCTGAAGGTCAATAATATAGATGCCATTACGCTCCCCAAAAATGAATCTCTTCATTTTCGGATTCCAGCGTTTCATCTGGTGTCCGAAATGAACACCAGCCTCCAGAAGCTCTTTCATTGTTACAACCATGAATTCCTCCTTGGTTTTTCCTCCGCCCTTTTCCCCCTCATCCCGATAAGTCGGGACACCACCATACAGGGAGAAGATTGGATGGGCGTGTGTTTTTTTGTAGCAGAAACGAAAATGAACAGTTTCCGTGCTACAGGTAGAAATAGAGTATCATATATAAGTGCTTTATTTCAATAATTTTTTTATTATTTTTTTGATGTGGCAAAAAAAATTATAGCATTCATAAGGTAAGATAATAACCCTTCTTTGCAATTATAATGGTGGACAGATCGCCTTTCGTAATATTGTATTTCCAGGGCAGACTTAGGAATCACCCTTACGTCAAGCTATTGTTAGAGCCTTTTCGTGTAGAAATTGATCCTTGAAAGTTTGAATGAATAGTGATTAGAGAAAGAGTGACTGACTCCTTGGACAAGATAATTTTTTAGATTTAGTATCACCTGGAAAATATTTCCTTGATCCTTGCGCCTGTCTTCCTGCCCATGACCTCCGGAGAGTCAGGAACTTCTGAAATGGCTCTGCTTTGACTGACAGTAAGATAAGCCAGTATTTTCCTATTTTTCACTATCTGCGCATTTATCCTTGAAACATGACCTCCAGATGATTCTGGAGATGCTGTTGCTAATGAACCCTCTGATGAAATTTGACCAGGGGAAAGGCTTATTGTCCCCTTGATCTCGACATCAGCTTCGCCGCCAATGACAATGGAGTAGTCAGTGAGCAGAGCCTCGATAATCATGTTTCGTACAGTATGAGCTATGATGGGATCTGAGCATGTGAATAAAGCTACTGAAACCGTTTTTACATCTTCCAGTTGCTTAAGAATTCTTGCGTCCGTCTTTTCTCTGCTTGTCGTCGCACACCCGCCTGTTATGCAAGCAAGAAAAATTATAATCAACGTTGTTTTTATATTTTGCATACGTACCACCTCCATCTGCAGATACTCATTGAATATAACTTACCATTGGTACTGCCCTGCTGACTTGATATTATATTACTTTGGTTAAGCATATCACAATTTATATCAAAAAAGCCCTGAATAAGCAAGCGTCATTTGCAGGGAAGAACCTGCTTTCCAGGACTTCTTCAGATTATTTTTCGAAATATCGCATTTTGAAGCATGATTTAAAAATCACCACTCATTACAGAACAGAAGCTTAAAATCTTGGTAGAAAGCGTTAGAAATGGCCAAGAAAAAAGGACTCACGGAAATCCAAATCCGTAAGTCCTTGATTTTAAATGCCATGAACTACGTCGAGTTCACGGCACTGAACCCTTCGTGGTTCAGTGGTAGCGGGGGAAGGATTTGAACCTCCGACCTTCGGGTTATGAGCCCGACGAGCTACCAGGCTGCTCCACCCCGCGATATCAATATATACGTTACAGCAAATGTGCCTTCGAAGTCAACCGACAAGAAGACAGATGCCTGTTACTAAATCCTGCAGGGCCGACGAATGACGTCCGCTGTCTGCCACTGCAAACGCAATGATCCAGTATTTCACTGATACCCGGATTGCTTTATAATACAAAACATCAGGACTCCACGAAATGAAAGATCATGGCGACATTCGCAAACTAAAATCTGTGGCGACAATCTTTATTTAAAGGAAATATTTTTCCATACAGTTTTGATCTTCTATCTTTGATATTTGATTTTCGAAGTTGCCTTCGAGGATATTTGTATATGCTCAGTAATTAAGCAACTCTTACAGGCGTCATTACTACTCTGCTGAGCTGCTTCTCTTCGTCTTGATTACCCTCACCATAATATCCCCGAACCCCGGCATTCCGGTAAAAGGATTGAGGTTTTCCGGGTCAAAGAGTTGATTGATATTCGGTGTGTATTCAGAGGTACTGTTGATAAAGCCTATTCCAGATGCCCTTTGACCTCCTGGGCCAAAGGCAGTCTTTATAACACCGGGGATAATTTCTTCTGTTAGAAAGACTTTACCTCTGATGGATTTTTTTAATGGGTTCTCGAGATATACTATATCCCCTGTCTTTATACAGAGATTCTTCCCATCAACCCTGCTAAAGGCAAAAACCGGAATCGACACTTCACCCGTCTTAAAAAAAATCTCTTTGTCTTCTGGAATACCGTATTTATCGGGAAGCCCTTTGCATTCCGGCCTGCTGTATATAAAATCATTGTTCAATGGTTTCATACATTCGGTCTCTGTCTCAGCAAGGTAAGGGCAGACAGCTGTCATTGTCATAGCATAGTGCACCCTCCCGCTTACCAGCTGGAAGGGGTAGTCCTTACTCATATCTTTATATAATAGATTCTTTGGATTCCATTTACAGTCAGACCAGTAAAAGGTAGTTGGATAGTTTGTGCCAAGGTTTCTGTTAATCTTTTCAAGATAGCTGAATTTAAATTCGAACTTTTTCGAGCCGGTCTTTGGATATATTCCTGATGAAGAACCATCTGATTTTTTATACCTGTAATAACCTGCGGGCCAGACTGCTACACCATGATGCTTTCTCAACCATTGAACTGTAAGGTTCTCTCCCTTTTTTATTATTTTTCCACCCATGATTGCTGTCGGATTATCCGGTGTGCCTATTATCAAGGCGCCCTCGGGAATGTCGGGGTAGGGGAGAGGTGTCCCGATGTTGTGAAAGCCAGGTGTGTCAGCCAGGATTTCATTGATAAAGCCTTCCTCGTTTTTATATCTTTTCTGAAAATCCTCAGGTCTCGTGTCAGGATCACCGTTTTCAAAGAGCGCATCGGACAGCGTAATCATTATCTCGAAGGGTGTTTTTGATTTATGGAGCGGCTTTATGGCCTGATCCCTGATAGCAACTTCCGGACTCAAAGTATACACGTCACTGAGCCCCATCCTCTCGAGGAAACCTGCTTCCGGGAGAATAATATCTGCATATTTACCCGTTACAGTTATATGAGTATCTATGAAAACCAGTAATTCAAGTTTATATTCACCAGTTTTATCTCTGGAAGTAAGTGCATCAACCCAGTCAGGCGTGCTGCCGGCGGTTATGACTGGATTGCCCGCCCTTGTTATGAATGCCTTAACAGGGTAGCAGTATCCTCTGAAAGGCCCGTATTTCAATTTTATCCCTTCCCTTATCTTTTGAGGTAGGTCTGCCAGCACCCCTTTCCACGCTGCAGGATAATCACCAAAGAGATCTTTATGAAGTTCTGAAAGTTTGCCTGAAACATAGTTTCCGTTTATGTTTCTTCCGACAACTTTTTCTAAAAAGTCTGTTCCAACCGTCCTGGTACCCTTTTTAGCCTTTTGTGAGTCTATGAATACCAGGCCTCCCGGATTGTCTATGTTGCCTGTTACAAGACAGAGGGCTGTCATGAGGATTGATGTTACGTCCCCGTTCGTATGGTGAGCAGTACCGTGCATCCCAATCTCTATTGCTGCAGGCTTTGTGATTCCGAATAAATGAGATATTTTCTCGATATCTTTCTTCAGGATGCCGGTTTTTTCTTCCGCCCATTCAGGAGTAAAGTAAAACAGATTATTGGCAGGGTCTTTATCCTTTGTGTGTCCAAGGAATGTTTCCTTAAACTCCTCCCAGCCCGTTGTGTATTGTTCAAGAAAATTGTGGTCTATATATCTTGACGAGGGATTATCCCGGGCGTCGTTGGTAATGATGTACTGAAGCATTGCTGCAAGCAAAGCGCTGTCATTTCCCGGTCTTATTGGAAGCCATATATCTGCATGGGCAGCAGAATTGGTGTGAGCAGGGTCAACTACGATATACAAGCATTCATTTTCCTCTCTTGCCGCAGGAATGCCGCAGGACATGTAGTTGAATCTCGTCGCAACAAACGGATTGGCACCAATGTTCAGGATAAGTCTGGCATCGTGTTTGGTCTTAATATGTACCTCACCAGAATGATTTCTGGTAAAAACCGGTCTTTGAACATCAGGTAGTGGTCTTTCATCCCCCGTCATGATGTACTGTCCCCATTTGCGGTTAGGGTCACATATGCTGCCGTGATTATATGTGTTTGGGGTTCCAAATGCATGAAACAGCCTGTAAAAAGCCTCCCTGTCAGTAACATCTCCGCAATCCAGGAATACTGTTTCAGGGCCAAATTCCCTTTTGATATGTATTAATTTTTTTGCTATATAGTCAGATGCCTCGTCCCATGTGACCGGTTTCCATTTATCTTCACCCCTCTGTCCTGTCCTCATCATGGGGGTCTTTATCCTGTGAGGTGAATATGTAAGCTGAAGGCCTGATGCACCTTTTGCACAAAATGCACCGTTGCTTATGAGCGTATGAGGGTTTCCGTATATCTTTTTTGCAACACCGTCTTCCACAAGCACCGAAATACCGCATTCAGATGGACACATAGCGTCTGACGTATATATTAATTTTGTCTTATTACGTGATGTACGTGGTGGGGGCAGGTCCTGACATTTGACAAAATATATTTCAGAATCCCTCTTTTTTGTAGGGGTACTGCTTTTGTCAAATGTCAGGACCTGCCCCCCCATCCTGTAATCTTCTAACGGGGTATTACGGGTGTCACCCCTGGATATATAAAAAACAGAAGGATTTGTTTTAAGCCCGGGAGAGAGAACTTTTATCCGGTTTGTTCTCAGGGCAACAGATATTTCACTGTTTTTGTCGTTTATATCGCCGAATATAAATGCTTTTCCCATACAACTTTTGACACATACAGGCAGCTCTCCTCTTTGTATCCTGCTAACGCAGAAATCGCATTTTTCAGTCTGACCGGTATAGGGACTTACTTCAATTGCGTTATAGGGGCACTTTTCATAACATTTCTGGCAACTGGTACAGGGGTCGCGATCTAATATGACAACGCCCTCCTGATTTTTCAGCAGGGCATTCTCCTCACACGCTTCAATACAGGGGGCATTGTCACAGTGATTGCAAAGACGGGGCAAAAAGAATTTTTTAATATCCGGGTAGCTGCCTGATTGATATGTCTCGATCCGGCACCTCTTGGTCCCAAACGGGATATCAAATTCAGCCTTACACACCACCTGACAGGCGTAACAGCCAATACACCTGTTAAGGTCAATCAACATACCATATTTTTTCTGTTTTTTCATTTTATCTGGTTATGTACGCGACGGGTAATGCTGCAGAAAAAAAATATTTACAGGTTTTTCTTAAATTCAGGGTCGGGATGACAAATCCTGCTTGGGTGCTCTTCTTCATCTCTGCTTTTGTGAGTAGGAAGCAGCATAAATTCGTCTCTGCAGGCGTCAGGTCTGATTGACTCGAGGTCATATATTCCAATCTTTTTCTCAAGCCTCCTGGCGACATGGGACAAACTATAGCATATGACAAAGTATCCAACAGCCATACTTAAATAAGCAGCGTACATTCTGTCGGGCTGGCGCTGGCTGATAATGATGCCTGTCTGCGTTAGCTCGACAACACCAATTATGTACGTGACAGAGGTGTCCTTAAACAGTGAGACGAAAAAACTCACAAACGACGGTATCATCATCTTAAACGCCTGCGGTAATATGATGTGTCTCATGGACTGATATCTTGACATCCCGGTTGACAAAGCCGCTTCCAGCTGGCCCCGTGGAACTGCCATGATACCTGCCCTGACTATTTCTGCCTGATAGGCAGCGGCGTATGCACAGAGAGATACGACGGCACTCCAGAAAACAGACACGTTCGTGCCCGCTATATAGGGAAGAAAGAAATAAAACCAGAAGATTAACATAATCAACGGTGTTGACCGGATGGTCTCTATATAGGCAACACAGGGAAATTTGATGTACATTCTGCAGGAAAGCCTGCTGTAACCCAGTAGTACCCCAAAGATAAAGCTCAAGGATAAGGCAAGAACTGCCAGTACGATGTTCAGGAACAGTCCGCCGAGCTCTCCCTTTGGATAGGAACCAAAAAGGTAAAAATTCCAGTTGGAAAATTGTTCAAGTAAGCCCATGGTTTTATCAGACCCTCGATTGGGTTATGCTGGAAACATCAATCTTTAAGTACTTCTCAAGAAAGATAATAATTGTAACCATTACTCCTGCCAAACAAATATAGAAAAGGGTCGCTATAGAAGTTGCCTCGATTCCTCGAAAGGTGAGTGATTCAATCTGCTGTGTTGCCCATGTCAGCTCCGGGGTTGTTATTGCCATACACAGAGACGTGTTCTTAAAATTATGGATCATCCTGGTGCCGAGTGGTGGAAGGGCTGCCCTGTACATTTGAGGAAGCAGTACGTAGAGCCATTGCTGCACACGGTTCAGTCCTGTAGAGATCGCAGCTTCCCTCTGGCCGTGCGGTATTGTAAGCCTGCCGCTTCGGAGAATATCAGATACATATGAGGCATTGTCAACAGTCAGCCCGAGTATCCCTGCAACAACGGGATAGTACAAATAGGCATTCAGCTTTTCCCCTAAACCAAATGGAAGAAGTTCAGGAAAGACAAAATAAAAAAAGAGTACCCAGAACAACCCGGGGATATTGCGGAAGATTTCAACATACAGCATACCCAGTATCCGCAGGAATTTAATTCTTGATACCCGCATTACCGCAACAATCGTACCCAGCAGTAGAGAGGTTATTGTCGTTACCGCTAATAACAGGAGCGTTATCTTGACCCCTGTAATCATCATCTGGAGATAAGGCTCCCTGAAAGGGATACTCCAGTCAAACTCATACTTTAAGAATTCAGAAATATTTATTTTCCTCCTGTAGTATTATCCTGGTGGACATGCAGGACTTTGCTTATGAACTCTTTTGTCCTCGGGTGCTGTGGATTTATGAGTATATTAGCAGGTTTTCCTACCTCCAGGATTTCACCGTTGTCCATGAAGACCACTCTATCAGCCACTTTTTGTGCAAAGGCCAACTCATGGGTAACAACGACCATAGTCATGCCCTCTTTTGCAAGTGAGATCATGACTTCAAGCACTTCATTAATGAGTTCAGGATCAAGGGCCGATGTCGGCTCATCAAAGAGCATTATCTTTGGTTCCATTGCAAGGCTCCTTGCTATGGCGACACGCTGTTGTTCACCACCTGACATCTGGACAGGGAAGGCATCACGCTTATGAGCAAGCCCCACCTTCCCAAGAAGCTGAATCGCCCTTTCCTTTGCCTGTTTTCTGCTGAGTCCCCTAACCTTCCGAGGGGCAAGGGATATGTTCTTGAGTGCAGTCTTATGAGGGTAGAGATTAAAATGTTGAAAGACCATACCTATTTCTGCCCTGAGGGCGGTTAGGTTTGTCTGGGGGTCTGAAAGGTGCATGCCGTCGACAACGATTTCACCATCGTCAATAGGCTCAAGCTTATTGATAGCTCTTAGCAATGTACTTTTACCGGCCCCGCTCGGTCCGCATATTACAACAACCTCCCCTTTGAAAATCTCGAGGTTGATATTTTTCAGTGGTATGATTCTCTCACCGAACGTTTTGGTGACGTTAATGAATTTAATCACTTCATTCAAA
>CAYFYW010000037.1:0-2277 GCA_964347425.1 uncultured Nitrospirales bacterium | reverse complement strand
AAACAGCCATAGCCTAAAACCACTATAGGAGAGCGAGATCTATGGAAAGACTTACAGAGCTAGTTCTGGAGCCAAAATGGGATGAAATCGAAGAGGCCAGAAATAAAAGCAGCGACTTCCTAAAAGCCCATGGGTTTTCAGATGATACTGTTTATGCACTTACCATGGTAATTAGGGAATTAATCGAGAACGGCATAAAATACGGCAACTTTACCCCACCCGAGAATAAAGTAATAGTAGGTATTGATATTGGTGAAAATATTATCACCGTTGAAGTCATTAACCCGGTTGATGAAACAGCATATGATGATTTGAAAAGACTGGATAAGACAATTCAATGGATCAGAGGGCATCAAGACCCCTTCGAGGCTTATATAGAGAAGCTGAAAGAGGCTTCTAAAAAACCACTGAGTGATGAGGAAAGCGGCTTAGGTCTCGTCAGAATCGCCTACGAAGGTAACGCAATTCTTGATTTCTTTCTTGATGAAAATAATCTCTTAAGCGTGTCGGCCGTTTCCTATTTTGAGGGAGTTTAATAAATGACCGAAGGAAAGAAGGAATTATTCGTCAGCAATTTACTGGAAATAGAAGTTGAGGAAAAGGGAGCTTCTATCAACATTAAGTGGTCTGGAATGAGCATAGACCGTCAGCCGGGTAAGTTCATCACCCCAATTCTGGTCAACGTTATTAAGAAAAGCAGTGATCTTAATAAGAAGGTCATATTAGATTTTCGGGAACTGGCTTACATGAATTCATCATCAATTACGCCAGTTATCAAAATCCTGGAAAGGGCCAAAAGGGGTAGAAATCAGATTACCGTTTTCTATCGAAAATCTCTCAAATGGCAGGATCTCTCCTTTTCTGCCTTAGAAATATTCCGGACAAAAGATCAAAGAGTAGAAATAAAGGGATTGTGATAAACGATGTCCCAAGAACCCATAACAATAAGGGCGGATCTGATAACAGGGGAAGAAAAGATACCAATTGATGCCGCATATATATCAAGATATTCTCTTTTGGTTCGTTTCTTAGATGACAATAGTTTCAATGATAGAGCGAATTTCTCCAAATTGGTAATTCAGATCAATGGGGAAATCCTTGAATTGGGTCCTTGCCGAGTTATATCAGAACCCAATATCGATGGCTACACAGGCCGACTTGTTTTTCTTAGAGATGTTTATGACCTTGAGAGTCTGCTTCTTAATAATAAGATTATAAAGCTGCAAAACGCCTTTCTTAACCTGCCACTGGTCTTAGCATATAAGGGCAAGATAAGGCGGCCCTTTAAAGACTATACTGCCAGTCTTGCATATGATTTGAGCGTGTACAAGAATCTGTTTGATAGTCTGGATTCGGAACTTCGTGAGGAGCCTGAAGATATAAAAGAATCAGTTCAGAAAGCCATAATTGATACAGAAGGAAAGAAATTTATGCGCTTCCTTGATGACAGCCTAAAAGAACTTGAGCGCATAGTCATTCCCTTTGACAGAGAAGAACACGCGCGTCATGGTTTTTATTTCAGAAAACAGCTTTGGCATATTATCCTCTGTTCCCCATTTCTGACGCGAACCAACCTGAAGCCAAGGGGGTATGCCGGAGACTCTGAAATGCTGAGCATGATATATTCAAACGATTACCGAGGGGATTCCATTTTTTCTAAGCTAATGCATATACATCCATTACAGCACTCGGCAGCCCAGGCTGTGCGAAACAGAAGGCGCATTGTTGCGAAAATGGTTCGTGATGTTAGAAAAAGCTATCCCACAGTACCACAGGGAAAACTGAAGGTCTTATCTGTTGCCTGTGGGCCTGCTGTAGAAATACAGGATATATTATTATCTGCTGAAGATTGCGAGAAATATCACTTTACCCTACTTGATCAGGATCGACATGCCCTATTTGAGGCGGCTAAATTAATAAATCAGATTGAGATATACCTGGAAGGTAAAGTAGTGGCAGATTATCAAAACGAATCCGTGCGTACTATGCTTGCAACTCCCCAGCTGAAAGGGAAAGGGGGACAATTCCATTTTATCTATTCAATGGGACTCTTTGACTATCTCACTCCTCGGGTAGCAACAGCAGTGCTTGGAAAACTTTACCAACTGTTGAAACCAGGTGGGGAGATTTTGGCCGGCAATTTCCACGTATCGAATCCTAGCAAATATTACATGGCATATTGGGCAGACTGGGTTCTCTATCATCGAACAGAAGGGGAGTTTAGGAACCTTTTAGGGGATGCTCCTGCAGCGGAAGTCGATGTCTTTTTTGAGGACA
>CAYFYW010000036.1:0-4197 GCA_964347425.1 uncultured Nitrospirales bacterium | reverse complement strand
TTATGAGCCCATTAATTTATACGAGGTTCCTTTTCCTGCATTAATGTTCCCTGCGGAAACCTGAATGTAAGGAATTTTCTTTATTTTTTGATATTCGCTTACTATCTCCGATGAGATAGTCGCTTACGCATTCGGTGTATCGTATTTGGCAAAATTATCGAAATACAGTTTGGAGCGGTTTTAAAAGCTCCCCCAATATCCACTGAAACATAAAGAGGTTACGAGTTTTAGAGTCAACTTGTAAGCTCTTGATTGTAATTTTTTTCGTATAGCATAGTTTTAATCAACTTCAAAATCTTTCCCCAAGATAACTTCCTGAAGTCTTGTTTTTTGATTTTCCTCCGGAACGCAAGAGTACACTTGTTAATCGTCACCCTGCCTGACTGCGGCATCATGCAAATCCTATAAAGTTTCCTTATCGATGCCATAAGTATATTTTATAGTTATTGACTATTGATTGATTTAATATGTAAAATGGCTTTACACTGCGGTTGTTCCTTAAGACAATAAATTCTCATCACATAGATTACATAACTGATTTCAGACAAAGCTAAACACTCCATGAGGAGTGGGGAGTATAGTGACGTGTTTTTTGATTTCATGATAGCCGAGCTGCCTAAGGAATAACCTTTGGTATGTTCGGTTTTTTTGTTTTCAAGATCTAAAGGCTGAAAGGAGGTGATAAAAAAGAGGTAAAATAGATTGAAAACTGTTTCTGTAGTAGAAATATTTTAGCTGAAAAAGGAGGGGAAAAATGAAGAAATTCATGACAATTATCCTTATGCTTTCGCTTTTTCTTACAATCCCTGCAAGTGCTATTGCTGGTAATTTTATTGGAAAGTATTGTTTTCAGTATGATGACCTATATGAAAACATATGGGAATGGGATGTGAACCAAGTGGGAGAGTCATACCAGATAACCGGAATAGGTTCAAATCAAATACCACCTTCTGCCATGAGTGGTGGGGGGGCTGTGGACGGTAATACGCTTAAGCTGACCATAGATGAGCGAATGAACAAGGCTACCGGCGAGATACTCTTCGGTGAACATTATATTGAACTTGACTTGAGCAGTTTAAATGGTATTGACTACGCAAGATGGTACTCACTTGGTGGTATTGTTTTTGTGTCGTATCCTGATGGCCTTACGCTGTCACGGATTCCTTGTCCTTCTTCAGATGACGAGGTATCAGGTGACGGTATCTTGATTCCTAACAGATAATCTCATAAATGAAGAAACTGAGTACCTGATAAAGCAAAACCCTTTGTGGAAAGGGTGCGGAAAGTGGCTGGTCTTATCAATAAACTGAAGATGGCCGAGCTGCCGAAGGAAAAAACCTTTGGTATATTCGGCTTTTTTGTTTTCAAAATCTTAAGGCTGAAAGGAGGTGATGATTTTAGTAAATCAACAAGGCAAGGATATCAGGTTGCTTAGCAGCCTAATTTTTATAATTTTGGGGGTAAGGGGAAATGAGAAGAAATTTATTAATAGCAATGTTGGTCGTGGCATGCACATTATTTGTCGGCTTCTCTAAGTCTGGAGACGCCTCTGTTATACAGTTGAAGTGGGATCAACCCCAGTGTGGTACTTGGAATCCGTCAGTCTTAACGGTCAACCTGGTACTGCACCCTGTAATAACTGAACTGGGCGTCGACGTCTATTCTGTGACCGGGTATGCGAACCGAGCGGGACAGGAAGACAACTGGCCAGTAAAAGGGTCGGTTGTATGGTCACAAGTGTTTGATGTGTTCCGGGGGTGGGTTATCCAGTTTCAGACTGGAAACAAAGCGTATCACTGGTCGCTAAAAGCAAATGTTAGAGACTATGACCTTACCGGGGACGGTAGCGCCGTAATCCACAAAGCCGCCTGGCCGACGGGCGAAGGAGAGACGTACTATTGCCTAGGAACGATGACCGTCCAATAATGCGGTAACACCGAGTAGTGGAGTCTCAGCAGGGGGCTTGAGTTGATGGTGAATTGACAATGAACACCCTAGCAATATATGGTAACCTTAAACTTTAGTAACATAGCGTTTAGCTAACTCTTCCAAACCCCCACGCACCCATTTGACCCAGTGCTGAATATACACGCCAAGCCGAGCAGAGTAAAAACTTTTGCCCGGCTCCTGCTCATAAAGCTGCACTGCATGTGAAATCAAATTCTCTATTGTCTTAACAATAGCCTCAAGATATGAATGTTTCAAACGGTTATCCTTAATTTTCCAATCCTCTCAGTTCAATGCTTTGTAGGTGTTAGCTTCAGCCGCTCTTTCCGTTGACAACTTCCTGTAACAATTGCATGTAAGTTATTGCAAAATGTGAAGATTTTCATTGTAAATCATTGCCTCGTCTGTTAAAATTATTTATAGTTCATTTCTCTGAAATTACTTCTCTTTTAAATAGATCCTTATCAGTAACATTTCTGTGCTTTTGCACAATCGACTAATATTTGAAAATCGATCTTGACCAAATACAGGCATTTTGTCTGCAAATTATTGTTGAAATAAGGAGGGGAAAATGAAAAGTTTGATAATCATAGGTGTTCTAGTATGTGGATTAGTTACTGTCACGGATTCAGCCTTCACACAAACCATTCAAGATGCAGATATTTTTATGACTCCAGAGACTAACCCTGATTTTTTCAGTGGGTATGCTGGCGGGGATGTTAGTACGGGCATAGATTGGAGTATAGGTAACAACAGGCCTTTCGATCCTGCGGTAACAGAGGATATGGTTTTTTCAACCAACATTAGAGATTACCATAATCCTGATGATTGGATGGAGAGGATGCGGATTACAAAGGATGGCTATGTGGGCATTGGGACGCCAAGTCCCAATGCTGAGTTGGAGGTGAATGGAAATATTATTGCCTATGCTCCCACGGCAAATAATCATGTTGCCACCAAGGCATATGTGGATGCCCAAGCCGGAGGTGGAGAGCCGACCATGTTAAGTGCCGAGTCAACGGTTTCTTATACCCATAGTGACGCCGTAATCTATTGCCGGAATCTGGACGCGCCTTGTCAGTACTGGATTGACGGCACCTGTGGTGGTCCCGTGGTACTTTATCATGATGACTGGAGGATACCCACAGTAGAGGAGCTGGCACTTTTTCTGGGGATTACCTATGATGGAAGTTATCTCTGGACCCGTACGGTTCGTGACGCTACCACCGGCTTCTGGATCTGCCCCAGGTTGTCGGACGGACACTGGTACAGCTACGGCTCCTACACCGACACCGCTTCCGTCCGCTGCGTCCGTTAGACAACATCCCCTATTTTTGAATTTTGGACAAACAATAGGGACAGCGACTATTTATTCATCATTTATTTAAATTATTCAAGGAACTCGGCTGGAAAGTGGCAGAGGAGAAATCATCTCCTGAAAGTAAACTAAGAGCTGAAGTTGTCAAGAAATAGTCTCAACTTCGTATCTACGAATAGGGCTTGGTTTTTCCAAGCCCTATTCTTTTCAGCATCACGCTTTCTTTTGTTAATCATCAATGTTTCAACAAATGGGGGCTAACGATAAGGAGGTGTTATTTTCAATTCTCTTTTTCGTTAAGATCTTCCTGATATCGTTTAGTTTCAACCCTATCGAACAATACAAGAGTACTAACGCAAATCCTCGCATCCTTTACCTGTGTTATGTCTCATATGGGAGTCATATCTAATCTTGACGGTGCGGAAATGTAGGAGTATACTACCTGTATAATTTCTTACCACTAAAAGCAACAAAATAACTGTTTTCTGAGAAGGCGAATTGTTTCATGGAGTGGTGGCAAAGTGGTAGGCTTTTCAAGTGAAAAAGATAGCCGAGCTGCTCTACGAGTCATAGACCGAAGGAATAACCTTTGGTAGGTTCGGGTTTTTTAATTATCAACAGTGGTTGAATATTACATGATAGGAGGGGAGTGATAAGATTTTTCATGTTAGTATGCAAAAAAGGATCTCATAAAAACGAAGGAGGAAAAGATGAAAAAGATAGTAATAGCATTAATATGTTTTAGTATGATCATTTCTGTCCCGATAATAACGAAAGCACAAACTGAGACCCCGACGGAACCTGTTTGTTTTTTTGAAACGTGTTTCGATCCCAGCGACAAAGCTGCTCGATCGTATTATAGAACACTGTGTGACGAAGATGCCGAGTTATCTGGTTATGTTGCAGGCGTTTTGCGGCCCTATAATTCTCAT
>CAYFYW010000035.1:0-19781 GCA_964347425.1 uncultured Nitrospirales bacterium | reverse complement strand
GAAATATTTTGTTGTTGTGGAGGGTTCCATCCCCCTGAAAGACGGGGGCGTTTATTGCTGTGTCGGAGGCAGGTCTGCTGTTGACATTGCGAGACAGGTCTGCGGCGATGCGCTCGCTACTATAGCAGTAGGCACCTGTGCCGCCTATGGTGGAATTCCTGCTGCACTTCCCAATCCGACAGGGGCTGTAAGTGTCAAAGAGGCAGTACCTAAGGCTACAGTGATTAATTTGCCGGGATGTCCTGTAAATGCAGAGAATATTACTGCCTGTATTGTTCACTATCTGACATTCGGATCACTTCCACCTGCAGATAAATACGGCAGACCTTACTTTGCCTACGGCAAGAGAATTCATGACAACTGTGAAAGAAGAGGACATTTTGATGCCGGACAGTTTGTACAGCGGTGGGGGGATGAAGGTCACAGACAGGGATGGTGTTTATATGAACTGGGCTGTAAAGGGCCGGAAACATTTCACAACTGCCCCACTGTCAAATACAATGAAGGCACAAGCTGGCCTGTCCAGGCAGGGCACGGATGTCTCGGATGTTCCGAACCGCATTTCTGGGATACGATGAGTCCGTTTTACAAGAGACTTCCGAAGGCCCCTGGTTTCGGTATAGAACATACAGCCGACAGAATTGGCGCTGGACTTGCCGCGGCAACAGTTGCAGGTTTTGTGATTCATGGAATCGGCCGGGCAATCAGACATTTAAAGAAAGAAGAAGAACAAGAATAAAGGAGGTGGATAACATTGGCAAAAAAGATAGTTGTTGACCCTGTTACAAGGATTGAAGGTCATCTCAGGATCGAGGCAAAGGTTGAAAACGGCAAGGTTGTCGATGCATGGAGTTCAAGTACCATGTTCAGGGGTATTGAGCTCATCCTGAAGGGAAGAGATCCGAGAGATGCGTGGGCTTTTACGCAGCGTATATGAGGCGTCTGAACAACGGTGCACGCAACCGCCTCGGTGAGAGCGGTCGAAGACGCTTTAGGAATAACAATACCTGAAAATGCAAGGATTATCAGAAATCTTATTTCAGGGATTCAGTATGTACAGGACCATGTAATCCACTTCTATCATCTGCACGCACTTGACTGGGTGGATATAGTAAATGCATTAAGTGCAAGTCCGTCAAAAACTTCATCTCTTGCACAATCGATATCAGACTGGCCAAAATCAAGCACAGACTATTTCAAGGGCATTCAGGACAAGCTTAAATCTTTTGTAGAAAGGGGACAGCTTGGTCTGTTTGCTAATGCCTACTGGGGACATCCTGCTTACAAATTACCTCCTGAAGCCGATCTCATGGCAGTTGCCCACTATCTTGAGGCACTTGACTGGCAAAGGGATGTCATTAAGATACAGGCCCTCCTCGGTGCAAAGAATCCTCATGCACAGACATATATTGTCGGTGGCATGTCAATACCCGTCGATCCGAACAGCCAGAATGCGCTCAACGCTGGTAGCATCGCCCTTATAGATGGACTCGCCGAGAAAGCAAAAGATTTTGTGGAAAAGGTATATATTCCTGATGTCCTGGCTGTTGCTCCTTTTTATCTGGACTGGGCAGGCTACGGTGCGGGTGTTGGTAATTTTCTCAGTTACGGACAGTTTCCAAATGACAATGAGAGTAATACGGACAACCTCTGGCTGCCGCGCGGTATCATCCTCAATAAAGATTTATCAACGGTTCACAAGGTTGACCATATCAAAGTTACTGAATACGTTACTTATTCCTGGTATAACTATTCGGATGGCGATAACAGCTCAAAGCACCCTTGGGACGGTGAAACAAATTACAACTATACAGGCCCTAAACCGCCTTATGAATATCTGAATACTGATGCAAAGTATTCATGGCTTAAGGCCCCCCGCTATGAAAACAAAGCCATGGAAGTTGGTCCTCTGTCAAGAATGCTTGTCGCATATGCCTCGGGACATATGAGAGTACAGGAGGTTGTAAATAGCGTTCTCAAGACATTGGGAGTCGGTCCTGCGGCCCTATTCTCAACACTCGGAAGAATTGCTGCAAGGGCTATAGAAACACTTGTCACTGCTGAGCAGATTCCTGTCTGGATGAATGAGCTTGCTGCAAATATTAAAAGGGGTGATCTGAAAATCCACAGCGGCGAAAAATGGGACCCCTCTGAATGGCCTCAAGAAGCCAAAGGTTACGGTTTTTATGAGGCCCCAAGGGGCGCACTCGGCCACTGGGTAAAAATCAAGGATAGAAAGATTGAAAATTATCAGTGTGTTGTCCCTGGCACATGGAACGGTTCTCCGAGAGATGCCGATAACCAGAGAGGTCCTTATGAAGAGGCCCTTATAGGAACACCGGTTGCCAATCCAGAACAGCCCGTTGAAATTCTCAGGACAGTCCATTCATTTGACCCGTGTATGGCCTGCGCTGTTCATGTGGTCGATCCCGAAGGCAATGAGGTTACAAGGATAAAGGTTAAATAGAAAGGGGGGATGGGATATGAAACACGAAATTAGATTCGGCACGATCCCGAGATTCAGAGCTTATATCTGGGAGTTCCCTATAAGATTTACTCACTGGATAAATGCCTTTTGCATCCTCGTACTTTCAATTACAGGTTACTATATCAGCAATCCCTTTATTCTTGCCCAGTCATCAAATGAGTACATCATGGGATGGGCGAGGGTTATTCACTTCGTTTGCGCCTATATTTTCCTGATGAGTGTAATAATCAGGATTTACTGGTCTTTTATGGGCAACAAATATGCATCCTGGAAGGAGAGTTTCCCTTTTTCAGCCAGGAAATTCAGGGAATTTGTAAATACCATCAGGTTCTATCTTCTTATAGAGAAAGAACCTCCTCTTGTTGCAGGACACGCTCCCCTGGCGGCATTCAGCTATTTTCTCTTATATCTATTGTTTATTTTTCAGATAATCTCCGGATTTGCCGTATACTCGGTAAACCACACCGGGGCAATATGGACAGTGCTCGGCGGATGGCTTCTGAACATAATGTATCTTCCGACAATCCGGCTGTATCATCATCTCATGATGTATGTGATACTGATTTTTGTTCCCATCCATATTTATGCCTCGTGGTATATGGATCCACATGAAAGAAACGGCCTGGTCAGTTCAATGTTCAGCGGGTACAAGTTTTTGGATGAACAGCATTTAGAATAAAGAAACGGAAGCAGACAAAATAAACTATAAGCCCCGGAAAACTAGGAGAAGAAAAATGGTTTTCCGGGGCTTTATTTTGGAGGCTTTTTGAAGATAGCTGTCTTTGGTATAGGTAACATTCTGCTCAGTGATGACGGTGTCGGCGTCCATGCAATAAACAGGCTGAGGGATAAATACGAATTCCCCGAATCCGTCAGGTTAATTGACGGCGGAACAAAAGGTCTGGATCTCCTGCCGTTTTTTGAGGGTAATGATAAGGTCTTGATTATTGACGCGGCCAATTTTAAAAAGGGGCCGGGAACAATCGATACGATAGAAGGCGACAGGATACCGGCTTTTTTAAGCACCAGGCTCTCTGTTCATCAGATAAGCCTTCCTGATATGCTTTTTGCCGCAAAACTTATGGAAGTTACACCCTCTGAGATGTGCCTGATCGGGATACAACCTGAATCCATGGGACCCGGGACAGAGCTGTCAGAGGAAATTAAAAAACAAGTGGAACCACTTTTAAAGAAAGTCCTTCAGAAATTAAAAGAATGGGGAGTGGATGTAATTCCAAAAACTACACCCTGTAAATAAATTCTTATTTTTTATAAACCAAAAAACTGCAATTAACCAGAGAGTTCCCCGTAAAATATTAACATATAACGGGGCAGGCACAGAGAAATACCTTTTAAACTAATATTTAAATGATTTAATAACACATAAATAAACAATCCTCTCAAGCCCTGAATATTGTTAGAACTGCTCAAAGGAGTTGTCCTTCTTCTGGACCGAGTTCCTGAAAAACACTCATGCCGACATGTCGGCATAAAGGAGCATGAACATAACCCCCTCTTTGGGTCGCAGACCACCTCCCCTTCAGAAACAGATTTTATATTCAGCACTTTTCCTGATACAATTAAAGTATGGAAGAGGACATTCTGGGTAGGGTAATAGAGGTTGAAAAAGAGGTTCAACAAAAATTCGAAATCGAGAAAAAGATGTCTCAGGAGTGGCTTGAAAACGTGAAGAAGGATGCAGAGAAAAAAGTTCTTGCTGAGGAAAAGGATCTGAAAGAAGCTTTTCATGAAGCGATAAAAAAAGCAAAGTTAGATGCCGAGAAAAAGGCCGCAGACATTATAAAAGATGCAGATGAAGAGGCAGAGAGACTAAAAGGGCTTGGCGATGAGATATTAAAAAAGGTAATATTGAGCCATATCTACAGGATTCTACCCGGTTAATACCATGATAGTCAAAATGTCCAAGGTTGAGATAGCAGGACCAAGAGAACTGCTGGAAAAAGTTCTCTATCTTCTACATGAGACAGGTCTTCTTCAGATTGAACCAAGCACCAAAGGTTTTATCGAGAAGAAGGATGCAGTCTATATAGACTCGTTCCTGCCTGATCAGCGCACCATGTCAGAACGCTTTTTCCTTGAGGATCTAAAAGGCAGAATAGATGAACTTTTTTCATATCTTCCAAAAATCCCCATGAAGAAAAGCTATATGAATCCACAGCCAATTATTGATACTATCAATGAAACTCTTCAGCGACATCTCCTTACCTGTCGTGAAATGTCCCAGAAAAAAGAAGCATTCCAGAAGGAGCTGGCTGAACTCGACCGCTACAACATTTTCCTTGATTCTATCGAGTCTCTCCTTGAGGACTTGAGGAAGACCCCGGACATGGACTTCATCGGGCTTACTCTTCGAGACCCTGAAGCCATAGAACTCCTGAATAAATTCCTGATAAAACAGGCGGAAGGAAAATTTGAACTCCGGACATCAACGGCTTCAGATCACACAATCGTTGGCTTAATCGCTATTGACAAGGAAATGTCAGAAAAGATAAAAAGTTCCCTCAGCGATAAGGATATACCGGAATTTAAATTTCCTTTTTCCTTTGAAGGCCTCACATTTTTTCAGAAAATTGAATTATTGAGAAAGAGGATTTCCGAGATCTGCAGTGAGATCGAGGCCACTAATATGCAACTGGATAGTTTTGCTATAAAATGGGGGACGATTTATGCAAGAGTAAAGGAATGGATAGATGAAAGCCTTTCTGTTTTAAACGCGGTTGGTTCTGTATTTGAGACAAGAATGTGTTTTCTTATCTACGGATGGATGGCTTATGATAACGTAAAAAAACTCAGGAACAGGTTATCACAGAATTTTGCGGGTACAGTGGTACTTGACGAGATGGAGATTCGGGAAGAAGACCTCTACAGAATGCCGGTTATCCTGAAAAACCCGTATTATTTCAAACCCTTTGAACTCTTCACAAAAATACTCCCGTTACCCAGGTATACATCTTATGACCCGACTCCATTTATCGGTATTTTCTTCCCAATCTTTTTTGGTATGATTCTTGGTGATGCAGGGTACGGGCTGATACTTTTACTGCTATCCTTTTTTTTGCTAAAAAAATTCAAAAAGAAAACATTTCTTCTGGACGCATCTAAAATACTCCTGATATGCTCGGTATATGCACTATTTTTTGGGATAATCTATGGAGAGTTTTTTGGAGGACTCGGCCTCGCTCTTTTCGGTCTCAAACCCCTCTTTGTTGAGAGACGTACAGCCATTATACCAATGTTATATTTTGCGGTCTCCGTTGGCGTGGTTCATACCCTTCTTGGAACTTTTCTGGGATTGGCAGCTGCCTTCAGGAGGAAAACAAAGAGAGAGGCACTCAGTAAGTTTCTCAATCTGCTCATTATAATCTGCATACTATTGTTTGTTGCCTCTTTATTTGGCCTGTTTCCAGCTTTGCTTACAAGACCCATTATCCTGGCAATACTCTTCCTGACCCCTTTTCTGCTCTTCACAGGCGGTTTGCTGGCGCCCCTTGAACTGCTGAAAAGTATAGGGAATATTATTTCCTATGCAAGGATAATGGCAATAGGTCTTACGTCTGTTCTACTGGCATTTGTGGCCAACCGTCTTGCAGGAATGACAGGGGATATCATCACCGGTGTTGCAGTGGCAGGACTTCTTCATCTCCTGAATATTATTATAGGTGTATTTTCCCCTACTATCCACTCTTTGAGACTTCACTATGTTGAATTTTTCAGTAAGTTTATAGAGCCGGGCGGGAGAAAATTTGAACCGTTAAAAAAAGAGAGGTAAACACGCCGAGAAAACGGTCATAGATTTTTTTAGTGTATTTTTTTGATAACTATCAGTAAGGAGGGGCATTTATGGAACTGGAAAAGACACTCACGGCATTTGCCGCAGCACTTGCAATCGGACTTACTGCCCTTGCCACTGCATGGGTACAGTCAAAGATTGGCGCCGCAGGGGCGGGTGCACTTGCTGAAAAACCTGAACTGAGCGCCACTATAATCATCCTTGTTGCGATTCCGGAAACGATGGTAATCCTCGGTTTTGTTGTCGCAGCAATGATTCTTGTTGGAGGATAATCAGATTTGGGTCACAGGGAGTTGATCGAGAGTCTCCGTAAAGAGGGAGAAGAGAGTATTAATCGGCTGTGGAGCGAGGTTAAGACCGAAGCTGAAAAAATCAATGCAGAGGCATCCCGAAAGATTGAAGAAATAAGAGAAAATTACAGAGAGAGCCAGGACATTGCGGTAAGGGAACAGGAAGGGTCAATTCTCTCAGGGGCAAAAAACAGGGCGCACATAATAAACCTCTCGGCAGAAAAGGTCTTGTCAGAAAGACTTTTTCCACTTGCCTTGTCGTATCTCCGTGAATTAAGAAATGACAGATACGAGGATGTATTTGCATCGCTTGCCAAAGAACTCCCGGATGTAACCTGGAAAGATGTACGTGTAAACCTTCAAGATGTGAGAATTGCTCAGGAACACTTTCCTGGTTCAAATGTTATACCCGACGATAATATATCAGGAGGCCTTGAAGTTATTCGCGAGGATGGAAAAATATGTATTGCCAACACCTTTGAAAAAAGACTGGAAAAAGCATGGGAAGACATTCTGCCATTATTAATCAGCGAAATTAATAAAGAGGTATTCAGGCTATGAACCTTCTTCAGAGTCCTGAAGGTAGCGGGTATCCCACAGAATATTTAGTTGCAAGGATAAGGGGGAGGCGTGTGTATCTTGTTAAAGACTGGGATGATATCCTGTCCAGCCCAGTCCCTCTTGAAACCATTCTTCCGACATACTACAGAGAGTTTGTAACCGAATATGCACAAGAAGGTGTATGGAAGCGCGTGTTAAAAGAATTCAGATGGGTTTATTTTCAGATGAACAGGAAACTGAGAAGTATTTTCCATCCGTTCTTTACATATTCCGAAATAAAAACCATGGTCTTGTGTCTGAGATTCGAGACCGGGAAAGAAACCAAAACAGATATTGAAGATATCCTGTCCTTCAGCCTGCTTTCAAAAGAAGTAAAGGAGGTACTGAAGACAAGAGCGGATCTGCCATTCTTACTTGAAGAGTTTGAAAGAAAATTCTTATCTTCCTGGGATAAACCGAGGGGGCTGAAAGAGATTTTTTCAGAAGATGGTTTAAAGGGGATAGAAGAGGGATTATCCAGTGGCTTCATTGAGCAGATCATCAACTCGAAACTTCACCCTGTTTTAAAAAATTTTTTTATTTTCCTTATAGATATAAAAAACATCATGACCTTATACAAACATATGAGATGGGCTGTAAAGACAGACCCCCTATTAATTCAAGGAGGCAGTATCAGCGAGTCAACTCTAATGAATACGGTTCACAGCGGTGAAATATCCCGGGTTATCCGACTCGTTTACCAGCTTACAGGAACAACCGTGCCTGAAACTGGTGCATCTGAAATTGAGAATACCCTGTTTACCGGTTTGACAAAATATTTAAGGGTTAAGGCCATAGGAAGTACAGACATCGGATTGATTCTGGATTACCTCTGGAAAATCTATATTGAGGCTCAAAATTTCAGCATTCTTCTTTACAGCAGGGATATTGAAAGAAAAAGTCTCCGGAAGGAATTGGTGACCTGATGAAAAGAATAGTCATTTTAACTCCGATTGATGCTGAATTCGGGTTCAAACTCACAGGCGTAAGTCATTATGTTACGAGAGAGAAAGACGTGGAAAGTACTATTCGAAAAATTATACGCGAGCCGGATACAGGCCTTATCATCATCGATGAGCAACTTATAAAAGGACTTGCCGAAGAAAAACTGAAAGAGATCGAAAAATCATGGCATGGGATTCTGGTCGTCCTGCCCTCACCGGAGCGACCGGAGGTTGAGATTGAAGACTACGCGGTAAGGTTGATCAGGCGGGCAATAGGATACCATGTGAGGCTCAGATTATGATTGGCAAGATAACAGAAATATCAGGGCCAACGGTAAGTGTTGACGTAAAGGGTCTAAAACTCTATGAAAGGGTTTTTGTCGGTAACGCCATGCTTACAGGTGAGGTCGTCAGGATTGAGGAGAAAAAGACAGTTGTTCAGGTATATGAAAATACCCGCGGTCTTGCCATTAATGAACCAGTAAAAGCAACGGGCATGCCTCTTAACGTGAGACTGGGACCGGGCATTCTTTCGGGGATATTCGACGGACTTCAGCGGCCTCTTCAGAGATTAAAAGATGAATCCGGACCTTTCATCAAAATTGTAAAAGAGCTGAGTGCACTTGATGCCTCCAGAAAGTGGGTATTTCACGCGAGGAAGAAAAAAGGAGATCAAGTCAACACAGGAGCAATAATAGGATACGTTGAAGAGGGTCCCTTTAGACATTACATCACCTGCCCGATCGATGTGACGGGAAGGCTCTCATGGATCGCGGACAGTGAGATCAGTCTGGATAAGCCTGTAGGGATTCTGGAAGACGGTACAGAAATGCCTGGATTTCATGACTGGCCCGTAAGGGTTCCCAGGCCATTTAAAAGAAAGCTTTCGCCTTCCGAGCCGCTGATAACAGGTCAGCGGGTCATTGACTTCCTTTTCACTATTGCAAAGGGAGGCACTGCTATTTTCCCCGGGGGTTTTGGCACAGGAAAAACGGTCCTTGATCAATCTATTGCAAAATTTGCAAACGTGGATATTGTAATGTATGTTGGGTGCGGTGAGCGGGGAAATGAAATGGCAGAACTCATTGAAGAGTTTGAACTTTTGCAAGACCCATGGACAAAAAGAACGTTGATGGAAAGAACAATACTTTGTGTAAATACTTCAAATATGCCGGTCGCTGCAAGAGAGGCATCTATCTATACCGCGGTAACTATGGCCGAATATTACAGAGACATGGGGCTTCACGTACTTTTTCTCGCTGACAGCATATCAAGGTGGGCAGAAGCACTGAGGGAGATATCATCATCCCTTGAGGAACTCCCGGGAGAGGAAGGATATCCCACGTATCTTGCCTCGCGATTGTCAGGCTTTCTTGAGAGGGCAGGCGTTGTTGAAACCAACAGCGGAAGGATCGGCTCGCTCAGTATGATACTCTCTGTTTCCCCTCCGGGCGGCGACTTCACGGAGCCTGTTACACAGTCATGCCTGCGAACGTCCGGGGCATTTCTCATGCTCGATACATCTCTTGCTCACAGGAGACATTTCCCAGCTATCAACTGGTTTCAGAGTTATTCACTGTACGGAGCCGAACTGCTGAAACACCACACGGAAAAGATTTCTCCTGAATGGGAGGAAGCCCAGGCGAAGTGTAAAGAGATTCTGCAGAAAGAAGAGTCCCTGAGAGAGGTTGCAGAGATAGTAGGAGTTGAGGGTCTTCAGGATGCAGACAGGTTGCTGATGCACGTTGCAGAGATGATCCGGTTGAAATTTCTTTGCCAGAATGCCTACACTGATGATGCTTTTTCAACTCCCGAACATACGCTGTCAATAATCCAGGATATACTGGAGTTCTATAAATCCGCTGATGAAAAGCTGAAGCAGGGTGGTTCGTTGGATAAGATATTGGAGGAAAAGAAATAAAAAATCAAAAGAAAAACATAGAATTTTGATTTTTACATTTTAATCTATTTATTATGAGGCTTTCTGAACACAAATATGGCACCATCTCTTCCATAGCAGGCCCTTTGCTCTTTGTGCAGGGTGTAATGAGCGCAAGGATCGGAGAGGTAGCAAGAATCCACACACCTGACGGCAGACAGCTGGATGCGGAGGTGCTTGAGATACATGGAGATACAGTACTGCTTGAAGTATATGGTGAAACTCACGGGCTCGATATTCATCGTACATCAGTCGTCTTTACAGATTCTGTCAAGAGAGCGCCTCTTTCGACTGAGATGATTGGAAGGGTTTTTAACGGTTCCTTTCAACCGATAGATGATCTGCCCATGTTTTTGCCGGAGAAGTGGGCGCCTATTACGGGATTTCCCATGAACCCTTCCGCAAGGGCAAGACCTGAAGAGTTTATTGAAACAGGTGTTTCTGTTATTGATGGTCTAAACACCCTTGTAAAGGGGCAAAAGCTCCCCCTGTTTTCGTGTTCCGGGTTGCCGTCAAAAGAGGTCGCTGCAGCAATATTGAAAAATGCAAGACTTGTCGCCGATCAGCCAGGTTCCCCGGATCAGTATATCATCCGGCACGGCGGCGATTTTATTGTTGTGTTTGCCGCGCTTGGACTGACCTTTTACGAGTACTCTTTTTATAAAAAAGTGCTTGAAGATATGAAGTCAGGCTTTATTGCCTTTGTAAACATGGCAGATGAACCAGTTATGGAAAGGCTTCTTGCACCGAGGTTTGCACTGACTGCTTCTGAATATCTTGCCTTTGATAAAGGTATGGATGTCCTTGTTATAGTTACTGATATGACTAATTACTGTGACGCACTGAGGGAGGTATCCACCGCAAGGGAGGAACTGCCCGGCAGAAGGGGCTATCCCGGTTATATGTATTCTGACCTTGCCTCACTGTATGAAAGGGCCGGGCGTATCAGGGAATTGAACGGATCTGTTACCATGCTTCCAGTTGTAACCATGCCCGAGGATGACATCACCCACCCAATTCCGGACCTCACCGGTTACATTACAGAAGGGCAGATTGTGTTGAGCCGGGAGCTTCATCAGAAAGGCATTTTCCCGCCGGTTGATGTGCTTCCCAGCTTATCAAGACTGATGCAGAGAGGGATAGGCAGAGGGCATACAAGGGAAGACCACAGGCAGATATCGAATCTTCTCTATAAATATTATGCAAGGGGAAGAGATTTGCGAAGGCTTGAGGCAATAGTCGGTCGGGAAGGGATGACAGAAAAGGACAAAGAGATGCTTGACTTTTCAAATACATTTGAAAGAGAACTTGTACATCAGGGAACAACAAGAAGAAATGTATTTAAAACTCTTGACATCGGTTTGAGTCTATTAAAGAGGTTTTCACTGGAAACATAAATAAGGGATGAACAGGGTTTGAGGATTCTTCCCGGGAACAGATATGATAATCCACCCTACAAGGACAAACCTGCTTCTTCTGAAAGAAAAAGCAAAATCCGTTGTCAACAGTATTGGAATCCTTAAGGCGAGGAGACAGGCGCTCATCAGAGAGTTCCTCAATACTACAGTACCTTTCCTGAGGTCAAGGGAAGATATAAGAAAGTCCTACGGGAAGGCCCTCGATGAGCTTACGTTGAGTCTCGGACATGAGGGGAAAAACACCATAAAGTCAATAGCCGTTGCCACAGAGAGGGAGGTTAATGTAGATATAGTCGAAAAGAGCATATGGGGTCTTAAATACAAAGATATCATTGTACATGATGCACCGGTAAGGGATCCGGATAAAAGGGGATACGATTTTCTCTCTACGACTCCGCACCTTGAGGGGAGTATTTACCTCTTTGAAAGGATCCTGGAACTCATGATCGAGCTTGCCGCCTATGAGAATAAATTAAAAAGGCTGAGCGATGAAATCCTGAATATTACAAAGAAAATGAAGGTCCTGGAGGAAAGGCTGTTGCCTGAACTGAAATATCAAATCAAGACTATCTCACAATATATTGGTGAGAGGGAGAGAGAGGTATACTACAGACTCAAAAAATTCAAAGATTTACGTCAGAATGAAAAATGAGACCCGTTCCCCAGGGATTTCACGTTTTTGAGCATTCTCCAGTATAAAAAAGGAAGAATTTCTTTTCCCGTGATAAAGCAACTTAAAGGTAGAAATAGCAGTGTACGGTATTATGAAAAAGGAAATACTTACACAAAAAATTATTTTTGAAAAAACACTATAATATATAGCATACTTTCATTTTCAATTCTTTATCTCTTGAGGTATCGAAAAATAAGTTTATGGGCTTCGCCTCGATGTAAGGAGTCATTATTAATGAATTGCTTTACTTTAAAGTAAAGCAATTCATTCGCATCATATGCATTATTGAAATCGCATGATTTGGATTAATTACCTGTATGCAACCAATTGCAGTTTCCGATTATACTGAAAACGGATGACTAGGGTTTAATATGTGTGTCGGTATCCCGATGAAGGTCATAGAGATAAATTATCCTTCCGGAGTTGCTGAAGCAAGGGGGGTAATACGAAAAATAGGCCTGCAGCTTATTCCTGAAAATGAAATCAGGATCGGTGATTTTGTCATAGTTCACGTTGGATTTGCAATAGAGAAACTCGATAAAAAAGAGGCGGATGAAATCTGGAATACTCTTGAAGAGATTCTGAGACGTATGGATCAGGAAGAAGAAAATGCATGAACTTTCAATTGCCATGGGAATGATAGACGAGCTTACGAAAATAGCCGGGAGGAATAATGCGAGGAAAATAACAACAGTAAAATTAAGAATAGGCAAGATGTCCGGTATTGTAATAGATTCCCTTACATTTGCTTTTGACGCTGTTAAACTTGAATATCCTCTCCTGTCATCAGCAGCTATTCTGATAGAAGAAGTCCCTGTGAGGTATGAATGCAACGATTGTAAGAACACCTTTTCACCTCAGGATGAATCAGATGGAGTATACTTTCCATCCTGCCCTCGCTGCGACTCGTACAATTTAAAACTTCTATCAGGCGAGGAGCTGAATATTGAAAATCTGGAAATAGAGGTATGAAAACTTTATATAAGAATTAGATATAGAAGAAAAAATGACATATAAAAATGTGAATATATCCTTGACTTTAAATCCATGCTTTTGATCTTTGATATTTTATTTTTGATCGATACTATCCAAAATAAAGTATCTACGGAGGCTGAACACCTCATTAACACAATGAATCGATCAGAGATTCGCCGGGGCGAACTGTTTCTTTGAATGTCAGACCTCATTTTGATGAAAGAAGTATCGAGGGAATAACTGTACTGTCAAATTGCTGATAAATAAACGTTGCTTATATATAAGCGGTGTCGTCATTGTGTTTCTTAGGCATCCAGCCCCCTTGTTTATGATTATTTTGGAAATGTATGATTTTTGATTTTCTTATGGTTTGTTATTTTGATTTTCTATTTTTCATTATTGATTTTCAGGGAGGGTTAAATGTGTGATGCATGCGGATGCAAAAACGATAGTTTATTTAAAGAGACAAGGGTTATAGACGTTAAACAGAGTCTGCTGAAGGCTAACGAAAGCGCTGCCAGACGTAATAAAGAACATTTTAACGAAAAAGGTATACTGGTTGTAAATCTTATAAGTTCACCCGGTTCCGGCAAAACCACCCTGCTTGAAAAGACAATGGACGCCATGAAAAATGATATGGACATGGGGGTGATTGAAGGAGATATTGAAACAGAGTTGGATGCTGAAAGGATCAGAAAAAAAGGTATTCCTGCTGTACAGCTTACAACCGGAGGTGCGTGCCATTTAGAATCTTCCCTGATACATAAGGGTTTCCATGCATTGGAGAATCAGTTAAATGGTCAGAAACTGGACGTCCTGTTCATAGAAAACGTGGGTAATCTCGTCTGCCCCTCGTTTTTTGATTTCGGTGAACATATACGTGCAGTTCTTGTATCTGTCCCGGAGGGACACGATAAACCTCTGAAATATCCCGTGGCCTTTAAGACATCACAGGTTTTTATTATTACAAAATCGGACATATTGCCTCACTTTGATTTTGATATTGAGAGAGTCAAAAAAGACGCTTTGGCAATTAATCCATCTCTAAAAGTATTTGTAGTATCTGCAAAGAGTGGAGACGGTTTAGAAGAATGGATGGATTTTCTTAAAAAAGAGACTAAAAACAGGAGCCGAGGTTTCTAGGATTCTCGGGATTGAGTGAAGAACCTAAAAGAGCAGAAGCACAGTAGAGCAGTAATGAAGCAGTTACAGTTTTCCCTCTCTGTTGCTCGGCTGTTCCTTACACCTGAATCCCTGCCTGCCGGCAGGCAGGCCTGGACCCTTGATTCCTTGAATCCTTTTATTTGTTAACAAAATCGGATATCAACCTAAAAAAACCATGTCAAAGATTGAAATTGGGCACGGGAGCGGGGGAAGACTTACAAAGGAAATAATAGAAAAACTATTTCTGAAATATCTGAACTCCGATGAGTTAAAACCGCTTGAGGACGCAGCATATATCAATCTTAAATATAATAAAACAGCTATAACTACAGATTCTTATGTCGTGCGCCCTCTTTTTTTCCCGGGAGGCGACATCGGCAAACTATCCATTTGTGGTACCGCAAATGACCTCGTAGTAAGCGGTGCAGTTCCAAGATATCTTTCCATTGGCTTTATTATAGAGGAGGGATTTTCTTTCAAAAGTCTGGAGGACATCCTGAAGAGCATAAGTGAAACAGCCCGTAAAACAGGAGTAAAGGTTGTAACCGGTGATACAAAGGTTGTGGAGAGGAATAAAGGCGACGGCATATACATTAACACAACAGGCATAGGAGAGATTGTAAAACCCATGGTTCTCTCGGATATTTCAGCCGATGACACAGTCATCGTAACAGGGACCGTGGGAGACCATGGAACGGCAATAGCGATAGCAAGAGAAAAGTTCAACATAGATGCTTCCGTAGAAAGTGATTGTGCATCTTTGAAGGATCTGCTCATCCCTTTTATTGAGATGGATGGGCTGAAGTGGATGAGGGATCCGACACGCGGCGGGCTGGCCACTGTCCTGATAGAACTTTCGGAAAATACCGGGCTTGGTATACATGTACATGAAGATAGCGTGCCGGTAAGAGATGACGTGCGTTTCATCTCTGACATGCTCGGCTATGATCCACTCTATCTTGCAAATGAAGGCAAGGCGGTCATGATTACGTCACCCGGTTCTGCTGACAGAGTTGTTGAACTATTAAGACAGCACCCTTTAGGAAATGATGCATCTATTATTGGAAGGGTATCTTCTGAATTTAATGGCGTAAGGCTAAAAACAAGAATTGGCGGTGAACGGGTTTTGGATTATCTTGAGGAAGAGATGCTGCCGAGGATATGCTAACTCATAAGTTCCAAATCCCAAGCATCTTGTTAAGTCATTAAGTTATTAATTCATTAAAAAACTCAGTTACTTAATTTCTAAATGACTAAATGATTTTTTTTTAATAATGGAAAAAGTCAAAAAATTAATAGACCATATTAACTCCCTGGTGCCAAAAGACAGAAAAGTCAAGATCATGAATGTCTGCGGCTCCCATGAGCACACTATTGCCTATTCGGGGATAAGGAGCCTGATTCCTGAAAACCTGGAACTTGTTCCAGGACCGGGATGTCCGGTTTGTGTATGTCCTGAAAGTGACATCATAAATGCCATTAATCTCTCAAAAAGGGACGGTGTGATTTTAGTTACCTACGGTGATATGTTGAGAGTACCCACAGAAAACGGTTCCATCAGGGCAGAAGGGAAAAATTATAAAATGATCACCTCCCCTTTTGAATGCCTTGACACCGCAAAATCAAATCCTGACAAACAGATCGTTTTCTTTTCAATAGGGTTTGAAACCACGACAGCACCCACTGCCGCCATTATGGAGACGGGTATGCCCAAAAACGTATTAATTCTCAGCTCTCACAGACTTACGCCCACTATCATGGAAGTACTCGTAAAAGATGCTGAAATAGGTATTGACGGGTTTATCGCACCGGGGCATGTTTCGGCGATTGTCGGCTCAAATGCATGGAATGTTTTTTCTGAAAAATATGGTATTCCTACTGTTGTGGCGGGATTTGAAGCAGACAACCTCTTACTCGGAATTTCAGAGGTGCTCAGGCAGCTAAAGGATGGAAAAGTAAAAACATCCAACGTATACAAAAGTGTGGTAAGACCGGAAGGCAATATCCATGCTCAAAGACTCATACATAAATATTTTGAAATTTCAGATGTCAACTGGAGGGGCATAGGTCATATCCCGGTTTCCGGACTTGAATTGAGAGATGAATATTCCTCCAGAGACGCAAAAAAGGTGTTTGAGCTCAAAGAAGTAAAAGAGGGGAAAACGTCCGGCTGCATATGCGGTAACGTGATTTTGGGAAAAGCCTACCCCGCGGATTGCATATTGTTCAAAAAGGCATGTACGCCAAAAAGCCCCAGAGGACCCTGCATGGTTTCTTTTGAAGGGGCATGTAACATCTGGCATAAGACGGCTTAACCTCTCGCCGTAATTCAGAACGATTTCATGACCAGTTACAACTTCCTTATAATTGTCAGTTTAGAAAATTGCCAAAATGTTGTAGATTAGTAGTAGTAATCCTGCATCATATTATATGTTTTTGCCCTGAGAAGGTCGATATGGAAGATAAAGACAGGACAAAAGAACAATTGATAAACGAACTTGTTGAAATGCGCCGGCGGTGTTCAAAACTTGAAGAGGCAAAGACGAGGCACGAGAAGATAGAGGAGGAGCTGAGGGAGAACGAAGAACGGTTCAAAAAATTATCCGATGCCGCCTTTGAAGGGATTGCAATTACAGAAATGGGCAGCTTTTTGGAAGTAAACAAAACATTTGCCGATATGTTCGGATATACACCGTCTGAAGTTATCGGGATGCATGTATCGGAATTCGTAGCACCTTCTGATCGTGATTTCGTTATACAAAAGATTCTCTCAGGATACGAGAAACCCTACGAAGCGGTATGTGTCAGAAAAGATGGGGATCTGTTCCCCGTTGAAGTCTGCGGAAAGTCCATCAATTACAAGGGGCGTAAAGCGAGGGTGTCAGCGATTCGAGATATCACCGAACGCAAGATGGCAGAGAAAGCACTAAAAGAGAGCGAAGAAAAATATCATTCACTGGCTGATAATGTCGACGAAGTCCATTATGCAGTTGACACGAGAACCGACATATTCAAGGGGAAACTGATTTTTGTAAGTGAGCAGATTGAAAACATTGCGGGGTATCGGTCAGAAGAATTTCTGAATAACCCGCAACTCTGGTTTCAACTTATTCACCCTGATGACATTAAATCGGTCGAGAAATCTACCAGGGAAATGATTACAAGTAAAAAGAAAATTGTGCGTAATTATAGAATCAGGCATAAAAACACAAATGAATACAGATGGCTTGAAGACAGGGTCAAACCCATGACAGACAAAAGCGGCAATGTGGTGCGTTTTTTGGGTGTAGCTTACGATATTACCATGCACAAGAAGATAGAAAACCAGCTTAAGGAAAGAGTTGAGGAACTTGAAAAATTTTACGGAATAGCCATCGATAGGGAGCTAAAGATTGCCCAACTAAATGAAGAAATAAAAAAACTAAAGTCTGCGCTTTCACAATATAGAAAATGACTGCTATGGATTACATATTTGGATTCAGGAGATTTTTATCGAAATTCATCAAAACTATTAATTGGGAATATTTTTTTAGATGAATTTATGCAGAAAAGGATTTTTGAGAGAATACCTGCGAACATAGGAATAAGATTTTTCAGTGGCAAAACTGAATACCTCGGAATTGTGACGAATACCCCTGAAAAAGGCATGTTTATTAGCACAAAGGTAAACCTTCCTTTGGAGCCGCAGCTTGAAATACTTATTCCTTTGAAAGAAGCAATTTTGAAGCTTTCTGCCAAGATTACAAGCTTTGAAAAGTCAGCCATTTAATACATCCTTTCATTCTCCTTCTTCAAAATTGATGACAAATTCTCCAATTTTAATGCCGAGATGAACGCATTTTACACCGTTCATGCACTCATCCGCATCTGATTTATCAAGATATGTCTCAAGCTCATGCGAGTCTTTTTTAAATTTCAGGATATATGCATTCTTGTTTTCATCAAAATCAATGCTCGCAGATATTCCATGCTGTTCAAGTTCAGGGTACATCTCACGTATCTTGGCCTCCAATGCAACCTTTGTATAACCCATAAGATCTCCTTTTAGAAACAATTGATCCCTAACTTTTTTATTCCACCTGCATAAGCCTGTAAGGATATTCCCTCTTTGTCCACTGACTTGCAGGAAACTTTGTATTGAGTTTGTCATTGACAGCCGGAAGCGCAGGATAAGGGCTCATGAGTTTCTTTAAAAGCACGTCGCCTTTTTCTTTGGCAGGCAGACTTACCCTTGGATGCATTATGTCCTTTGCTGTACACGACATCTTGTCCTACTTCTAAGCGCTAAGCCAACCTTAAGATTGTTTTAAGAAGTGGTAAAATGCCCGCCGTCTTTATGGGCAGACTTGCTCCAGGATTCAAAGATGTCCTAATAACCAGGAGCGTGCTTCTTTCCCTTATGGAGAGAGATTATATAGGTTACTAAATCCTTCATCTCATCTGATTTTGGGTGAATCGCTTTGCCCTTATTCGCCAAGATGATGCATACATTTATGGTATCTTCGAGGCTCGTGAAAGTTCCGGCCGGGTTTTTCCACTCTTTTCTGCCCATCTCACCTGCCTTCTCCAATCCCTTTCCATTGGGATGGCATGAACTGCAAGATTTTGTTCCACCAGCAAACTTCGGGTCATTAAACATTGCCCTACCTTTTTTTGTATCGCCAGCAGCAGATGCAAGAGAAAAGATAAGACCCATAATAATCATGGGCAGCAGTACGATCTTTAAAAACTTCATGGTCATTTACCTCCTTCGATCTGTTTTGGGTTCATCCAAGGCTTCTTGGAAAAGATTTCCCCTCTATGTCTAGTAAATAAAATTTATTAATGGTGATCCATTGTCTTCTTTTAAGTCTTCTAAATAAAAGTCCCCTGAATTACCCAAGGGCATTTCTTCCATACTTATTACCTCTCAAAAGAAGTTGGATCCTGTACTGTTCTACATGATTTAACCCGGCAATTTCTGCACAGATCTCAAAACCTTCCCCCCTGAAAAATTCCTTGCTTTCTTTTCTTTGGGCTGGGCAATAGAGATCCTCAAGGGATTGGAGTATAACTGCCTCCATGAGACCCTTTAAGCCCGCGACTGGTCCACTTGATAACATATATATCCTCCTTCAGCCTACGATGTAATATTCACCTGGACACTGCAGAAGTCGATATGCTTATGATTGCTTTCGCTCTTTTTTCCTTCCCGCAAATTCACAATTCAGATGTGAAAAAGATCATAGATTTCTAAACGGGTCGGGCAGGTGCAGATGTAGGAATACCCGAAGTTAAACATGTAATTACAGGATGCCCTTTTGTCCGGTTTAATAAAATAAATTCTTCCTGAAAAACAATTTTCAATTTCACAGAGGCACTCCCCGTTGCCCGACAGACAGACAAATCCCTTTCTGCATTTATCGGTAATCTTCAGGGTGTTGTCAGTAATTTTAAGTTCCATATCTATAACCTTTTCACTATGGGGAAATTCCTGTGA